>CAYNVI010000089.1:0-11880 GCA_964400585.1 uncultured Pirellulaceae bacterium
TGGTCCATTGGTGCCAGTCGCCCGTCGGTCCGGAAATGACCCGCACCCTCGACGGACTGCTCGGCGACCTGCAGGCGGGAATCGCGGTGGGCACGCGTCTTCGCCAGCAATACGATCAAGATCTGGCGAGCTACCGTCAGCTGCTGGCCGACCGCAGCCGGGCGGCAGCGTCGCCTTGACGGGCGTTCGCTGGTACCTGCATGAGCGGATCGCGGTGCTATCGTTGCCTGCTCGCTGTGTTATAGTGCGTCCGCCGCGGTGCTTCCGCGGTCGCCCCCATTCCGGTTGTCTTCTCCTATTCAAGGTTTGAATCGATGTCCGACGCCACTCCCGGCTCCGAAAAGAAATTGGTCGCAGGCATCCTGGGAATCCTGCTGGGCGCGATCGGCGCCCACCGGTTTTATCTGGGAGATGTCGTCGGCGGGATCCTCCGGATCGTGATCACCGTCGTGACCTGCGGCCTCGGCAGCATCATCGGGCTGATCGAAGGGATCCTCTACCTGACCAAGTCCGACGCCGAATTCGTCCAGCAGTACATCGTGGAAAAGAAGTCCTGGTTTTAGACTTGCTGCGGAACCGCTATTCGGGAGTCCCATAGGCGTGGGCCAAAGCGCCCAGCACCGAGGCGTGATCCCCGCAGATAGAAAAATTGATGCCGCCGAGGTTTTGGAAGCCATGCAGCGCGAGCCTCTTATAGGTCGCCTCAGCGCGTTGCAGGTAGCGCATCCGCAAGCGGGGGCTGAGGTCACAAACGCCGCCGCCGATGACCAGCTGATCGTAGTCGCCCCAGTAGTTGACCTGCAGCAAGGCACAGCCGATCGCTTTGGCCTGATCATCGAACAGCTCCATCGCTAACGGGTCCTCTTGATCGGCCAGTTCCCGCAGCCGGGAAGCCCGCTCTTTGGCGGTCCCTGGCACCTGGTGCAGGCGGTGATCGCGCCACGCATCCAGCCGCAATCGATAGCTCAATTGATGAGCCAGCGCGGTCAGCGAGACGGCCGATTCGACCGTGCAGTAGGCATTGCCGACCAACAGCTGCTGGTCGTGTTCATAGCGAAAGACCTGGGGAGGCAGGAACATATGTCCGGCATGCCCGGCGCGTCCCTGGCTGCCGCGGACCACCGCGCCATCCTGGACTTCTCCGCCTCCCAAACCGGTCCCCACGGCCAAGAACGCCAGCGCCCGCAGTTCGTCCGAGGTGCTCTGCCGCTGCGTTGTCTGGGGATCGGCCCGTTCCGCGTCGGGCCAACGCAGCCCCTGCTTGCGGACAGCATATTCGCCCAGGGCCGCCGCTTGTCCATCGCCGATATAGAGGACCGGAGCCTGCGCCCCACGACGTTGCAATTGTTCGCAGAGCCGACGCCGGATGGGACAGCGGTCCCACAGCTGGGGATCGAGATTGGGCGTCGTCAGCAACGTGCCATCCTTGGTCGCCGGACCTGGAGTCGCCAAGGCGACCGCTGCGATCTGCGAAAGGTCGGCTCCCAACCGCCGCGATCCCTCTTCGATCTCGGCCACGATATGCCCCAAGGTCGTATCGGGACCGAGTGCCGCATCGGTCGCAAACGGCTCGCAGATCGCCAGCACTTCGTGGGCTTGATTGCCATACGCGACCGTCGTCGTTGTCCCCCCGACGTCGACCCCGATGAAATGATTCACCTACGCAACTCCTTCGAACGGTCCTCGGCGGCGGCACGCACCCGGGTGGGGCATCGCCAGATTCACTCGACTCGGCATACCATAGGGGGCAACACGTATGCCATCGAGCGATTCTGTCAAAAATGCGATGAAAAGTTCCTTGCCCCACGGGTCCCGCGCCGCCCCGCCGTTACCGCTGCTGGTCACCGGCGTCGCCGGGGTCCCCGGCTACAACGCGTTCCATTACTTTCGACGACGTTACGGCGCGCAAGTCATCGGGATCCGGCCCCGCGACAACTGGCCGCTGCAAGGCCCCGGCATCGTCGGCTGCAACGCGGAGGACGACGAAGCGGTGGCAGCGCTCTGGCAGACCTACCGGTTCGCCAGCGTCCTGAATGCGACCGGCTCCTGCCGCTTGAAATCGTGCGAACTCGATCCCGACTTAGCCTATCGCGTCAATGTCGAGGGGACCGAGACGATCATGCGGCACGCGAGCAGCAGCGGCGCCCGGGTGATTCACCTTTCCTCCGATCTCGTCTTCGCCGGCCGGACCGCAGGGGGCTACCGCGAAGAGGAAACGCCCGATCCGGTCACGGTTTACGGCCAGACGATGGTCGCTGCCGAGGCACTCGTGGCCCGCCACCATCCCGAGGCGACCATCTTCCGGATCTCGCTGCCGATGGGCATCAGCTTCAACGGCCACGCCGGGGCGGTCGACTGGATCCAGTCCCGCTTTCGTAAAGGCCGACCCGCCACCCTGTACTTCGACGAAGTCCGTACCCCGACCTACACGAGCTGCCTCAATCGACTCTTCGCCCGCTGCTTCCGCGAACCGCTGGCGGGCCTGTTCCATGCGGGCGGCCCGCAACGGTTGAGCCTCTACCAGATCGCCCAAATCGTCAATCGCCTCGGCGGCTACGATCCGCATCTGCTGAAAGGCTGCCCCCGCGCGGCGGCCGGTCCGATGCCGCCACGGGCCGGCGATGTTTCCTTGAATTCTGACAAGCTGCTCGCACGCCTCGGCACGCCTCCCTTCTTCGTCTGGCCCCAAACCGAACTCGGCCGGCCGACGCATCGGCACTGGCACCTGGCGCGGCGGCCGCGCGAAGCGGGCTCGTTCGCCACGATCTACCAGAAGCTTTACCAGAACGAAGCCGATCCCGCCCCGGTCCCGCCATCGCGCGAGCAAGTCCTGGCCGCGACAAGCGGCGGGTTGAAAACGGTCCAGCCATAATTTCGCTCGGCCCGGCGAATCCGTTCGGACCAAGCCTAGTTTTTGGCGGGCCGGTCGAGCGGACGCAGGGGGAAGATTTCGGAGGGCTCGTGCTGCTCCTCCATCAGCTTCGCCAACCGCTCGACCACCTCCGGGTGCCGGGCCGCCACGTCGTTGCTTTCGCCGACATCGCGGGCCAGGTTGTAAAGCTCGATGTCGAGGTTGCCTTTGGACATGCGCTGACGGATCGCCTTCCAGTTGCCGACGCGAATCGACTGCTGCCCGCCGTAGCTGGGAAATTCGCGATAGAGGAAAGGCCGCGGCGGCTGGCTGCGACCCAGCAGCGTCGGCGCCATGTTGATCCCATCGACGTCGGCAGGAACCGCCTCGGTGGCGCCGGCCACATCCAGCAACGTCGGGATCCAGTCTTCGAAACCGCTGACGCGATCGCTGACCGTTCCGGCGGGAACCTTCCCGGGCCATCGGACGATCGTGGGGACGCGGACGCCGCCTTCGTACAGCGAACCCTTCAGCCCTCGCAACTCTCCCACACTGGCAAAGAAATCGTAGTCGACTTCCTTGCCTAGATGCGTCGTCCCGTTGTCCGAACTGAAGACCACCAGGGTATCCTCCCGGAGCCCCAACTCATCCAACGTCGTCAACAGGCGTCCCACGTATCGATCCAACCGGCTGATCATCGCCGCATAGGCAGCTCGTGGCGTGAAATGCGGCGTGTACCCGTACCCGCCCTCGCGGGTAAAGGGAGGATCTTCCCAGCCCTCGGCCAGGTAAGGCTTTAAGTCTTCGTCAGGGACATGCAGCGCGACATGCGGGATCACGCTCGGGTAGTACAAAAAGAAGGGCCGGTCCTGGTTGGCTTTCAGAAAAGCGATCGCTTGCTCGTTGATCCGATCCGGAGCGTAATCATCCCCTTGGAAGGCGGCGTAGCTGCTGGGATCATCGGGAGCGGCTCCTGGCGCCAGACCGGCGTGCCCCGGAACCGGAGGATCATTGTCCAGGGTGATCCGCTGCTGGTCGCTCCACAGGTACGACGGGTAATAGCTGTGTGCATGCGCCTGGCAGTTGTAGCCGAAGAAACGGTCGATCCCTTGTTGGTTGGGATCCCCACACGAGCCCGGTCCCCCGAGCCCCCATTTGCCAAAGGCCCCGGTGACATACCCTTGAGCGGACAACAACTCCGCCAAGGTCTTTTCCTCTTCCGGAAGCGGCCACTGCCCTTCGGGCGGCGTCGACTTGTTGCTCCGGACGACCGCGTGCCCCGGATGCTTGCCGGTCATCAGCACGCACCGCGAAGGCGCACAAACGGCATTGCCCGCATAATGCTGGGTCAGCCGCATGCCTTCCCGGGCGAGGCGATCGAGGTGGGGCGTCTTGATCTTCGCTTGCCCGAACGAACCGAGTTCCCGATACCCGAGATCATCCGCCAAGATAAACACGATATTCGGCCGTTCGGCCGCGGCGGCCCGAGCGGGCGTTTGGGCGATCGCCGGAACGGCCTGCAGCCAGCCACCAAGGGCCAAGCCCACCAGCACCACCATGACAACACAACGACGACCAGGCATGCAGATCCTCCTCCACCCAACGGACACGGTTTCACGAGCAAAGGCCCTATCATAGCCGATCGGGCGAGGCGGCGGCGGTCCGGCCTGCGCGTGGTGCCAGGTGGCCTGCGCGTGGTCGCACGTGGTCGCACGTGGTCGTGCCGAGCGGACGAGGCGCGATCTGGCAAAGCGGGCTTCACCCCCCGACGCAGCCGCTACAATGGGCAACCGCTGAACTTCCCCCCCTCCCCCCGCTGTCCCCCCAACCCGAGGAACCACGATGTTGCTTCGCGTGACCATGCTTTGCGTGCTAGCCGGCATGCTGATGTCGCCGGCGACTGCCGCCGATCGGTTGAAGGCTTTGATCATCGACGGCCAAAACAACCATTCGGCTTGGCCGAAGACGACGATGATGATGAAGTCCTACCTGGAAGATTCCGGCCGGTTCAACGTCGACATCGCCCGGACCCGCTACACCTGGCGTGGCGAGCAGTGGCTTGACCAGTACGCCCTGCAGGACGGCATCGAGCGGGAAGCGACCGATCGCCCCAAACCCGATCCCGACTTCGCCCCCCCATTCGCGGACTACGACGTCGTGATTTCCAACTTCGGCCACGGCACCGCCCCCTGGCCCGCCGAGACCCAACAGCGTTTCGAAGCCTACGTCGCCGGCGGCGGCGGCTTGGTCGTGGTCCACGCGGCCGACAATGCGTTCGGCGACTGGGAAGCCTACAACCGGATGATCGGACTGGGAGGCTGGGGAGGCCGCAACGAGCAGTCGGGCCCCTATGTTTACCTCGACGAGGCGGGCGAGGTGGTGCGTGATACCTCCCCCGGTTCGGGAGGTCACCACGGACCGCAGAAACCGTTCACGATCGTGACCCGCGACCCCGATCACCCGATCACGCGAGGGCTTCCCAAAGCCTGGCTGCACGCCAAAGACGAGCTGTACGATAAACTGCGGGGCCCCGCGGAAAACATGCACATCCTGGCAACCGCCTATTCCGACCCGGCCAACCGCGGCACCGGACGTCACGAGCCGATGCTGATGACGATCCGCTACGGACAAGGTCGTGTCTTCCACACCCCGCTGGGGCATGCCGACTATTCGGTCGCCTGCGTCGGCTTTATCACGACCCTCCTGCGAGGTACCGAGTGGGCCGCCACCGGCACGGTAACGCTGACCGAGGTCCCGGAGGATTTCCCCAGCCAGGACGAGGTCTCGCAGCGCTCGTTCGAATAGCCTGTTCGAATAGCTCGATCGATTCCGGTGACAGCGCCGCTGGGCATGGGCGGCGGGGTGCTGGCCCGCGGTTCTCCCGATGTGGAAGGAAACAGTATGCCGATGGAAGAGGATGCCCCCCCGACGTTGCCCGCCGGCTTCCGGTACGCCGGCGTCGTCAGCGGGCTCAAACCGAGCGGACGGCACGACCTCAGCCTGATCGTTGGGGAGGGACCGCTGACGGTCGCCGGGGTCTACACGCAAAACCAAGTGGTGGCGGCCCCGGTCGTGCTCTGCCGCCAGCGGACGCCGGCCGAGACGCTCCGGGCCGTCGTCATCAACAGCGGCAATGCCAACGCTTGCACTGGCCAACGCGGCCGGGAAGACGCCCAGGCGATGTGCCGAGAAGTCGCCGCGGCGATCGGCTGCGAGCCGGAGCAGGTTCTGGTGATGAGTACCGGGATTATCGGCCATCCGTTGCCGATGGAAAAAATCGCCGCCGGGATCGCCGCGGCCTCCCAGCAACTCGACAACACGCCCGCCGCTTTCGCGTCGGCCGCCGACGGGATCTTGACGACCGACCGAGCGCGGAAAGTCGCCACGCGTCGCCTGCAGATCGACGGCAAGACCTATCACTTGGCGGGGATGGCCAAGGGCGCCGGGATGATCGCGCCCAATATGGCGACGATGTTGGCGGCGATCATGACCGACGCCCCGCTGAACATGTCCGACGTGCAGCACCTGCTCCGTCGCGCCGCGGACGTCAGTTTCAATCGCGTCAGCGTCGACGGGCATACCAGCACGAACGATACGCTCCTGCTGCTCAGTAGTGGCCAACCGGCGCCCTCGCTGATCGGCAACGGACTCGATACCTTCGCCGCCGAACTCCGCTCGCTCTGCATCGAGTTGGCCAAGCAATTGCCCGCCGATGGCGAGGGGGCGCAACATGTCCTGCAACTGGTCGTGCGGGGTGCCGCAAGCGAAGCAGACGCCGAGCTGATCGCGCGGACCGTAGCGGCCAGTCCGCTGGTCAAGACGGCGATCACCGGCGGCGACCCCAACTGGGGCCGAATCGTCTCGGCCGCAGGCTACGCGGGACCGACGATCTCGCCCGAGAAAACGTCGCTGCGGATCATGGGGACCACGACCTTTCAGGATGGCGGCCCGGTCGCTTTCCAAGCGGCCGAGCTGAGCCAACGGATGCGGGAAGCCGACTTTGTCGACGTCGAACTGGTCGTCGGCGAGGGCTCCGGCACCGCCCGTTTCTGGGCGAGCGACCTGACGGTCGACTATGTCCGCTTCAATGCCGAGTACACCACGTAGCGCAGGGCTCTGCCGCCAGAGGGCAGGCCGTTCGGCTCAGTCGGAACCAACACCCCACGCCTTCTCCAGCTAGAAGGTCTGCGCGATCGCCGTCGCCGTCGCGTAACTGCGGCAGTGGCCCAGGCTGATCAAGATTTCGTCGATCCCGCGTGCTTCGGCCTGGCGAAAGATCTCGCCGTCCAGTTCCGCGCGGAAGCGTTGCGAATCGTCGAGCACGATTTCGATCTCGGTCCAACGAATGCCGCCCGCGCTGCGAAACCCCAGGCTGCGCAGCACCGCTTCTTTGGCCGCCCAGCGCGCCGCGTAGTGCTGGGTGGCCGCCACCCGTTCGCTGCAGTAGCCGATCTCGCCCGCGGTGTAGACGCGTTCCAGAAAGGTCTCACCATGACGCTCGATCATCCGCGCGATCCGCACGCATTCGATGATTTCGCTGCCCAATCCTACGACCGCCATAACCGCGAACCGCAACCGCCGCCCAGAGAAGAGAAAACGCCATCCCCTGATGATAGCGAGCCCTGCGAGCGGCTGCACGCGTCGGCTGCCGGCAACCAGCTAACGCAGCCCGCAGGCCCGTTGGGCCCGCGCCAAAACTTCGGCGGCGAAGCTCCGCGCCTCGGCCGCCCCTGCGGCCAACACCTGCTCGACGTGATCGAGATGCTGTTCCAAATCCGCCCGGCGTGCCCGGGCCTCGGCAAAGTAGGCTTCACTCGCTTCGGCCACCGCTTTCTTGACTTGGCCATAGCCAAAACCGCCGCGGCGATACAGTGCCGCCATCTCCGCCACGTCCGCTTCGGAAGCAAACAGCCGGTAGAGCTGGAAGAGGTGATCCTCCTCTGGCTCTTTGGGGTCTTCCATGGCACGACTGTCGGTCACGATCCGCATGATCTGTTTGCGGATCGCTTTGACATTCCCAAACAGCGGCAAGGTATTGTCGTAACTTTTGCTCATCTTCTGACCATCGGTGCCGGGCACCTTGGCCGCATGATCCAGGGTCTTGGCTTTGGGCAGCACAAAGGTTTCCCCGAAGGTGTGATTGAAGCGGCCCGCCAGATCGCGGCAGACTTCGATGTGCTGGACCTGATCCTGCCCGACCGGGACCAGTTGCGAATCGTAAGCGAGGATGTCGGCCGCCATCAGCACCGGATAGGTGAACAGGCCGGCATCGGCGGCCAGCCCCTTCCCCTTTTTCTCCTTGTAGGCATGACAGCGTTCCAGCAAGCCCATCGGCGTGCCGGTCATCAAGATCCAGGAGAGCTCCGAGACTTCGGGGATCTGGGACTGCACGAACAGCGTGGCCCGCTGCGGATCGAGTCCCAAGGCGAGCATATCAAGGGCGGCGTCGAGCGTATTTTGGCGGAGCGTGGCCGCATCTCGAACGGTCGTCAACGCATGCAGGTCGGCGATGAAGTAGAAGCCGTGGTGGTCCGTCTGCAGGTCGATGTACTGCCGGATCGCGCCGAAATAATTGCCCCAATGGGGGCGGCCGGTCGGTTGAATGCCAGAGAGGACACGCATGGAGCGAAGGGGGGCGAGCGGCGACGGGAGGCGACCGAGCGGAACCGCCCGGCGATACCGCTTGATTTTGCACCAAGCGAGGCGGCGGGCAAAGTGGGCGTCGCCGGCCCGCTGGGCAACCGCGTGGGGGGAGCGGAGCCGATCGGCTCCGCTCCCACCGCTCAGTCGGCTCAGAGCCTATCCGGAAACCAGCCAACTGGCCGTGCAGCGGCTCCTTCCGTTCCCACTCGCCCCGCGCAGCGGCGGAGAGGGGTAGGGTGAGGGGGTTTCCGGAGAGGCACTCAGATGCCGGCGAGTTGGCTTCCGAGCGTCATCCCCGGGGCAGGCAAAACGCTTTCCCCCTGCAGATAGACGTCGATCGCCCGAGCGGCGCCCCGACCTTCATTGATCGCCCACACGACCAAGCTTTGCCCGCGGCGACAATCGCCCGCGGCGAACACGCCCGGCAGGCTGGTCGTGAACTCGCCATGCTTCGCCTGGAAATTACTCCGCTGGCCGGTCGTCACTCCCAACGCCTCGGCGAGGTAAGGCTCGGGACCGAGGAACCCCATCGCCAACAGGACGAGCTGCGCGGGCCATTCCTTTTCGCTTCCCGGAACCTCTTCCATGTTCCAGCGTTCTCCGTCGGTCTTAGTCCAACGAACTTGCACCGTCTTGATCGCTTTCAGGTTGCCCGCCTCGTCGCCGAGGAACTCCTTCGACAAGATCTGGTATTCACGCGGGTCCCGCCCGAATTTGGCGGACGCCTCTTCATGCCCGTAATCGACCCGGAACACCCGCGGCCATTCGGGCCAGGGGTTATCGTCCGCACGGGTTTCGGGCGGTTGGGGCAGCAATTCGAAATTGACCAAGCTGCGGCAACCGTGCCGCAGGCTCGTGCCGATGCAGTCGGTGCCGGTATCACCACCGCCGATGACCACGACGTCTTTGCCTTCGGCACTGATGAAGGAACCGTTCAGCGAATCGCCGTGGATCGACTTTTGCGTGTTCGCCGTCAGGAACTCCATCGCGAAATGGACCCCTTTCAACTCACGTCCCGGGATCGGCAGGTCGCGTGGATTGGTCGCCCCACAGGCCAGCAGCACGGCGTCGTGCTGTTCGGTCAACTCCTTTGGGTCGACGTTTTGACCCACGTTGGCTCCGGTGACAAAACGGATCCCTTCGGCCCGCATCTTGTCGACCCGCCGTTCGACGACGCCCTTATCAAGCTTCATGTTGGGGATGCCGTACTGGAGCAGGCCGCCGATCCGGTCAGCCCGCTCGTAGACGGTGACTTCGTGTCCCGCCTGATTGAGCTGATCAGCGGCAGCCAGACCGGCCGGGCCACTGCCGACGATCGCGACCTTCTTGCCGGTCCGATCGCCTGGGGGCGAGGGCCGCAACCAACCTTCGGCCCAAGCGCGATCGACGATCGCGTTCTCGATGTTCTTGATCGTCACGGGCGGGCTGGTAATCCCCAGGACGCAAGCACCTTCGCAGGGCGCCGGGCAGGTCCGTCCGGTGAACTCGGGGAAGTTATTGGTCCGGTGCAGCCGCTCGCTCGCTTCCTGCCAGCGGTTGTGGTAGACGAGGTCGTTCCATTCCGGGATCAGGTTGTCGATCGGGCAACCGCTGGAGGACTGACAGAAGGGAACGCCACAGTCCATGCACCGCGCCCCTTGCTCGCGGAGCTGATCGACTTTGGGTTCGGTATAGATTTCGTCGTAGTCATTGATCCGCACGACGGGCAGACGCCAAGGCACTTTTTTGCGGTCAAATTCTTTAAATCCGGTGGGCTTTCCCATCGAGGTGACTCCAGAGTTGCGACAAGGGTAGGGGGCTATCAGCAAGGACTGCGGGCCGGGAATCCAGACCTCGGCCCGCAGGGCAGTTCGTCACGAAACGGGCCGGTGACTACACCGTCACGCCCGTTTGGGCCTCCTCGGCCGCCATCTCTTCGAGCACGCGTTTGAAGTCGATCGGCATGACCTTGACGCAGCTCTCCAGGAACTGCGGCCAGTGGTCGAGGACTTGCTCGGCGACCGCGCTGCCGGTGAAGCGACGATGGTTTTCGATCATCGTCTTCACCTCCTGCTCCTCGGCTGCTCCCTCGATCTGTTCCAACAGCACCGTCGCCAGATTGCAGTTGAGGCTGAAATCCCCTGTGCGGTCCCAAACGTAGGCGATCCCGCCCGACATCCCGGCCGCAAAGTTGCGTTCGGCGCGTCCCAGGATGACCACCCGACCGCCGGTCATGTATTCGCATCCATGGGCACCGACCCCTTCGACGACGGCCCGCGCCCCGCTGTTGCGGACGCAGAACCGTTCGGCCGCGCGACCGCGGAAGTAAGCCTCGCCGCCGGTCGCCCCATACAGGCAGACGTTCCCGACGATGATGTTCTCTTCCGGCACGTAGGTCGCCTCGCGGGGCGGGTAGACGACCATCCGTCCGCCCGAGAGTCCCTTGCCCACGTAGTCGTTGGCGTCGCCTTCGAGCTCGATCGTCACCCCGTGGGCCAAGAAAGCTCCCACGCTTTGCCCCGCCGACCCCGACAATTTGATGTGGATCGTATCGTCCGGGAGTCCCTCCTGGCCGTATCGTTTGGCGACTTCGTGGCTGAGGATCGTGCCGACGGTGCGGTTGATGTTGACCACCGGCGATTCGATCTTCACCGGCGTCTGATGATCCAAGGCGGCTTGCGCCTGGGGCACCAGGGTGGTGACGTCGAGGGCTTTTTCCAGCCCGTGGTCTTGGGCTTGCGTGCAGAAGGTACCGACGCCATCGTGCGTCCGAATCGCCGGCGTCAGCATGGCCGACAGGTCCAGCCCGTCCGCTTTCCAGTGATGGATCGCTTTGTCGGTGTACAAGACATCGACCCGTCCGACCATCTCGTTGAGCGTCCGGAAGCCAAGCTTGGCCATCAGCCGCCGAGCTTCTTCGGCCACCATGAACAGGTAATTGACGACGTGCTCGGGCTTGCCCTTGAACTGCTTGCGCAATTCGGGGTCCTGCGTGGCGATCCCGACCGGGCAGGTATTGAGATGGCACTTCCGCATCATGATGCAGCCGAGCGTGATCAGGGGGGCTGTCGAGAAACCGAATTCCTCGGCCCCCAACAAGGCCGCGATCACCACGTCGCGTCCCGTCTTCAGCCCGCCGTCGGTCTGCAGGACGACCCGGCTGCGGAGGTCGTTCAGCATCAAGACCTGATGCGTTTCGGCGATCCCCAGCTCCCAGGGCAGCCCCGCATGCTTGATGCTGGTCAGCGGCGAAGCCCCGGTTCCGCCCGTATCGCCCGAGACCAGGATATGGTCGGCGTGCGCCTTGGCGACGCCCGAAGCGACCACGCCCACCCCGACTGCGCTGACCAGTTCGACGCTGATCCGGGCTGCCGCGTTGGCGTTTTTCAGGTCGTGGATCAGCTGCG
>CAYNVI010000090.1:0-11834 GCA_964400585.1 uncultured Pirellulaceae bacterium
GGGGTCAGGTCGAGGCTGGTGATCTCAGCGGCCAAGGTCGGATGCGAAAAGTTCTCCGCATAGACCGCCAGGGCCGCCCTGTCGATATCGACTCCCGTGACCGCGGTCCCTGCCGACGCGGCCCCGGCACCCAACGCCGCTGCGAACCCACCGATGCCGCAATAAAGTTCCAACACCCGGATCATGATACCGCTCGTCCCGACCGCCGCTGTGAACCGCTTGCCGAGAGCCCCGCTGCGGCCGCCTGGAGTCCCCTCCTCGACCAGGTAGAATAAGCAGGTCGCGTGGCCGCCCGCTGGTGGGCACCGAGCGGGTCGTCCACGCCGCGATACGCCGCGGACCATACCCGCACCCTCCTTCTTGCTTCCCCAGGATCTTTCCGCATGTTCCGCATGTATTGTCTCCGTCCCACGCTGATCGGCTGCTTCTCGGGTCTGTGCGCGTTCACGTGCTTATTAGGGCCGAGCTTATTAGGGCCGAGCTTGGTGGGGGCTGGCGGAGCGGGCGTCGCGAAGGGGGCCGATCCCCATGATGTGGTCATCTATGGCGGGACTTCCGCGGCGGTCACGGCGGCTGTCGAAGCCAAACGGTTGGGGAAATCGGTGATCGTCGTTTGTCCGGATCAACACCTGGGCGGCCTCTCCAGCGGCGGCCTCGGCTGGACCGACACCGGCAACAAAGCGGTCATCGGCGGATTGGCCCGCGAATTCTATCACCGCGTCTACCAGCATTACCAACGCCCCGAAGCCTGGAAATGGCAACCCCGTGCGGCATATGGCAACCAGGGACAGGGCAATAAGGCGGTCGACGGCGAACAACGCACGATGTGGATTTTCGAACCGCACGTCGCCGAAGCGGCGTTCGAGAGCATGATCGAGGATTTTGACGTTCCGGTCGAGCGGGACCGGTGGCTCGATCGCCAGGGCGGCGTCGAAAAACGCGATGGCCGGATCGTCGCGATCACGATGCTCGATGGCAGCCGCTATCCGGGCAAGATGTTTATCGACGCGACGTACGAAGGAGATTTGATGGCGGCCGCCGGCGTCGACTACCACGTGGGACGGGAATCCCAACAGACCTACGGCGAGCAATTCAATGGCGTGCAAACGGGGGTCCTGCATCATTCCCACCATTTCGGCGTCCTCGACCGACCGATCAGCCCTTACGTCCGCCCCGGAGATCCCGACAGCGGCGTCTTGCCGCGGATCAGCACCGCGCCCCCCGGGGAATATGGCGCGGGGGATGACAAGATCCAGGCGTATTGCTTTCGGATGTGCTTGACCGACCTGGCGGAAAACCGCGTCCCGTTCCCCCGGCCCGCGGGCTACGATCCGGCCCAGTACGAACTGCTGCTGCGGATCTACGAGGCGGGGTGGCGTCAGACCTTTCGCAAGTTCGACCCACTGCCCAACCACAAGACCGATACGAACAACCATGGACCGATGAGCACCGACAACATCGGCTTCAATTACGACTACCCGGAAGCGAGTTACGAGCGGCGCGCCGAGATCATCCGGGAACATGAAACCTATCAACAGGGCTGGCTGTACTTCATCGCCAACGATCCACGCATCCCGACCGACGTCCAACAGGCGATGCAGCGGTGGGGCCTGGCCAAAGATGAATTCGAAGACAACGGCCACTGGCCCCATCAGCTCTACATCCGCGAAGCCCGACGGATGATCGGTCAGTTTGTGATGACCGAGAACGAACTCCTTAAACGTCGCCCGACCCCCGATTCGATCGGGATGGGGTCCTACACGATGGATTCCCACAACGTGCAGCGTTACATCACGCCAGAGGGTCACGTGCAGAACGAAGGCGATATCGGCGTCTCGACGCATGGCCCCTACCAGATCGCCTACGGGTCGATCGTTCCCCAGGCGGGACAGGCCGATAATTTGCTCGTGCCGGTCTGCGTCTCCAGTTCGCATATCGCCTTTGGGTCGATCCGCATGGAACCGGTCTTCATGATCCTGGGACATTCGGCCGCCGCCGCGGCGGCGATCGCCATCGATGAGGGGCTGGCCGTGCAGGAAGTGCCTTATGCCAAATTGCGGGACCGCCTGCGCGGGGAAGGGCAGGTCCTGGAAGCTCCTCCGGAGTTGCAGCAAGCGCGGCGCCGCGGCATCGCGCCGCAAGACCTGGCCGGTATCGTGCTCGATGACCTGGCCGCCCAGCGCGAGGGATTCTGGCAGGCGAGTTCGGCTTCCTCCGGTTGGATCGGCTTTGGTTACCACCATGACGGGGAGCGCGGCGACGGGGAATCGATCGCCACCTTCGCCCCCGAACTACCGCGGAGCGGCCGCTATGAAGTGCGGCTGGCGTACACCCCTCACAGCAACCGGACCACCGCCGCTCCCGTGGAAATCAGGCACCGCCAGGGGATCGCCAAGCTGACGGTCAACCAACGCGAAACGCCCCCGATCGATGATCGTTTTGTCTCGCTGGGTACCTACAACTTTGACGACGATGGGTCGGCACGGGTGACGGTTTCCAACGCAGGTCCCGAAGGCACGGGTCCCGACGGCGCAGGTCCCGACGGCTACGTGATCATCGACGCGGTGCAGTGGTTGCCGGTCGACGGGGCCCCCGACGCCACGCCCTAGCTGTCCAGCGAGGCCTTGTCCGAACACCACCCCTCATCCTTTCCTTCTCCCCCGCGTTCCGCTGCGCGGCGGGGGAGAAGGGATGTAGCGGAGTCGCTACGCGACCAGTATTTTGGTTTTCGGACAGGGGCTAGGAAACCGCCTCGCGGCTGCCTGCGGCTAGCCGCGCCGTCAGCTCCGGCGGGAGCACCTTGATATTCAGGTCCCGCTGCGGGAAAGCGATTTCGATCCCTTCTTCGCGGAAGCGGTCGTTGATCGCAGTGTGCAATTCGTGGATCGTCACCAGCCGCACCGACATCACGTTCAAAAAGCAGCGGACCACGATATTCAAGGTGGAATCGCCGAAGCCTTCAAAGGTGATGATGGGGGAGGGGTCCTCGGAGACGTTCTCGTGCTCGCTGCAGATCGATTCGAGCAGCGCGCATGCTTTCCGCGTGTCGCTTCCATACGCCACCCCGACGTTCAACACGATCCGGTTGGTCGAATCGCTCAAGGTCCAGTTGACCAGCCGCCCGGTGATCAAATCCTTGTTCGGGATGATCAATTCCTGGCGATCGTAGTTGGTGATCGTCGTCGCCCGGATGCGGATTCGCGAAACCACCCCCGTCGTATCGCCTAGCGTCACCACGTCTCCCACCCGCAGCGGTTGCTCGAACAACAGGATGATCCCGCTGATGAAGTTGGCAAAAATCTCCTGCAAGCCAAACCCTAAGCCGACGCCGAGGGCTGCGACCAACCACTGGATGCTATCCCATCGCAAGCCGAACTCGGCCGCCGACAAGACAATCCCGATAAACAGTAAGGCGTAACTGCTGAGCGTCGTGATCGCGTAGCGGGTGGCGTTATCGAGCGGCAAGCGGGTCAGCAACGCCGTTTCCAACAGGCCGGGAACGTTCCGCCACGCGATCACCGTCAACACGATGATCGGGATCGGTAACAGCAAGTTCGCCATCGTCAGCACCGTGCGGACTTCCCCGTTGGGATCCTCGACTTCCCAGAGGGCCCAGGATTCCAGGTAATCGAGTGCCGGCAGGACCCCGGCCCAGGTCCACACCAGTCCCACGATCGCCAGGGTCCACAGCAAGGCTTGGATCAACCGCAACGTCTGGGCATTGACGTCCGAAATGTCGATCGTAGGCGATTCGGTATCGATCGCCAGGATCTCGTCGTTGTCGCTCTCGGCTTGTCGCTCCGCCGCCTCGGCTCGTTCGCGGATCTGTTGCAGCAACAATCGCCGGCGACTCAGCATCACCCAGCGGCGGAGCAGGCCTCGCAACAAGAACAACCCGATCGCCAGCCACAACGTCTTGTACAGTAAGATCGTCAGCAACTCGGCCGAGTAGCGGTAACCGATCAGGCTGAGCACCCCCAGGGCCAGCGGGATCCCCGAGATCGCGGGATGCCAGACGTACTGCAGACGCTCCATCCAACCACCGTCCTGGCTGCGGAGGGCGTCGGCGACCATCCCGGTGCGAGGATGGAAAACCCGCCAAAAGCCGAAACTGACGGTCGCCATCAAGGCGACAAACAGCGGTCGGCCCAGCGACGAAGCGATCGCCACTTTCCCCGACTCGGCGGCCAGCATCCAGAAGAACGTAAACAGGATCAGCAACTCGATCGTGCAGCGGATCGTCGCTCGCAAAGGCAGCAGCATCGCTTCTTTCCGACCGAAGTGCGCCAGGCTCAGTCCGTCCGGTCGAATGATCTGGCGAATGAATTCCAGCGGAAACAGCAAGGCAGCACTCGCCAACAACCCCAGCCCGACCGCTTGCACATAATCGCTCGCCAGCGGAATCCGATAGATCCGCCAACCGGGAATCGCAAAGAACAGCGTCGGGAGCGCCGCCAACGCGAACGTCGCGGCCAAGGCCTGCAGCGTCGGCCGCATCGAGACTTGATTGCCCCGCACCGCCTGGTTGCGGTACACCCGCAGGTACCGGCGCAGATGCGAACCGCCGAATCCCCATCCCAGGATCACCAACAACCACAGGACCAGTCCATCGGGGCGGCGGAATAGTTCCGACCAAACCGCTTCGCCCAACTGGGTCAAGTTCTTGGGATGGACCATCCACTGAAACGAGCTCCACGCCAGCAGGATGTCGGCCTTGCTGTAGCCACGATCACTGCGGATCCACATCACGTGGCGATCGATCAACTGGCGGTACTCGACGACCGATCGGTACAATAGTTCGTGCTTCTGCCGGAGTGCCAGCAGGTCGCTGATGTAGGTATCCAGATCCTGATTCAGCCGCAGCAGCATCTCGATCTCCCGATCGAGGAACTGCTGCTGCGTCCAGGCGCCCGGCTTACCCGCCTCGGCTGTTTCGACAAACGAGCCCACGTCGGACTGACGATCTGCGAGGGAGCCCCGGATCCCGATCCCTTCCCCTTGCAGCACGTCGATCTCACTCTCGACGTCCGTCTGCAGCGTCCGCGCCCATTCGATCTGCTTGTCGATGCCGGAGACTTCCGTCTCCAGGACTCGGGACTCGGGTAGCTTGGACCGTTCCCGCAGCAACCGCAGTCCCAGTCCGCTGCCCACGCCCAGGCTACGATCGGTCGCCCGTTCGATTTCGGTTTCGCTCGCCGCTTTCGCCTGTTCAATGCGCTCGCGTTGGGCTTCGATCTCCGCCCCCTCGCGGAGCAAGCGCACATGATCGCCGACAATCTGAACCCACTCCTTGTCGTAGCGATCGATAATCGAACGGGACGGATCCAAGCCTGCTGCGGCCAATTCCTTCCAGTAGTCTTCCAGCATGCTCTCCAGCCGAACCGTCTGGCGGGTGTTGATCGCTTCGGCGTACTCCTGAACGACCGCCTGCTGACGGGAGATTTCTTGCTTGGCCAATTTGATTTGAGCTGGCAGCAGTTCGACCTCGGCTTCGGCGACCCGTTCCTGCTGCATCAACGATTCGATCGACTCCTTGGCGGCGGCGATCTGAGCGGCCCGCAGCGTCGCCCGGGCTGCCTTCAGGGCAGCCGACGTCTCGGCATCCGCCGCGGGGGTTTGCGCCTCGAGCTCCTGGATCTTCGCCTGCAAGTCGGCCAGCAGCTTCGGAAAGCGTCCTTTCAAGCTGTTCCGCTCGGTTTCGGTCGCTAGCAGCGAAGCCTCCTTCTGACGCGCCGCCGCCAGCGCGGCGTCGGCTTGGGCCTTGGCCGCCCGTAAATCCTCCAACGAGAGCTCCGGGGGGATCTCGCTCCCTTTCGGCTGAGCGGCCAAACGCTCCAGGTCTTTCTTGACCTGCTGGGTCTTGACCGGCGTCTGGGCGATCGATTCGGTGGTCCCTTGCCGCTGGCTCGCCTGCCGAGCCGTCTCCTTGAGCGCCTTGAGCGTCGCTTCCAAAGTGGCCAAGAGGGCGGCGCGCTCCTCCTCGGCGAGGGTCGCGTCGGCCGTCACTGCCTCGATCTGCTGCTGGACTTCGGCGACCGTCGGCAGCGGCGAGTCGCCATTCTCGCCCGCCGGGGGCGTCTCGACCGGAGCCGTCTCGGCCGCGGGGGGCTCGGCCGCAGCCGTCTCGGCCGCGGGGGGCTCGGCCGGCGGCGCGTCGGCCGCCGCCGTGGGCTGCGGTGTCGCGGGCTGCGGAGTTGGGGCGGGTTCCGCCGTCGGCGAGGCGGGAGCGGCCGCCGCCGACGGCTCGGTGATCGTTTGCGGCGCGGGGCCTCCGTCTTGGGCGAAGCCCCCCGTCGTGCAGACCCCGGCGGCGACGATGCCCGCCAGCCATAACCGCGCGCCATGCCAGACGGTCAACCGTGCGGTCCGCGAGGCGGCCGAATGGCGCGAGAAGAAAGTAGCGAAGGCGTCCATGGGTCCGGCTGTCTTCAAAAGGGAAGCGAACCGCCTGCAAAGGGCGGCGGTCGAAGCGGGTCGCACCGACCGCAAGGCGATTTTCTCGCCGCGGAGCGGGAGCCTTCTCGGCTCGGCAACCGATGCTCTGAGTGTCCGAAACTTACCGTCGATCGGGAACCCCAATAAACGGTCGCCGCTGGGGGAGCGGTCCCCCCGCGCTCGCCCGTTGCAATGCCAGCATTCGGCCCGCCCGGTCCTGTTCGCCGCGGCAAAGCCTGGCGTCAGCGACCGCTGGCAGCCCGTTCGAGTCGATCCATCAGCGCGCGGCCGATTCCGGCCGGCGGGACCCGTTGGCAATAGATCGTGCGGATCCCGGCACGATCCGCTTCGCGAAAGGCGGCGAAGAGGCCGCGGGCGTACGCATCGACGTCGCCGAAGTGATGGACGATGGTCGGTGCAGTCGCTTGGCAGGGGGGCGGCTCAAGTCCCAGGTACATCGTGGCACCGCGGAGATCGCGGGCCGGGACCGTGTCGACCAGCTGCACGGCCGCATCGGGGCAGTAATGCCGGTGCCGCATGCCGGGGCTGGCGGCCGCCGGGTCGGTCTTCCCGCCTGGCGATTGAGGCTCAGGCGGCTCGTAAGGTCGGGTGGCGGGGCAGATGCGCTGCAATTGCTCCAGCGAGATCGCCCCGGCACGCAACATCATCGGGGCAGCGGCCGTGCAGTCGACGACGGTCGATTCGAGGCCGATGGACGTTGGCTGGCCGCAGAGGATCGCATCGATCCGACCATCAAGATCTTCCTGCACCGCCTGCCAGGTGGTCGGGCTCGGCCGTCCCGAGCGGTTTGCCGACGGCGCGACCAGCGGCGTCCCGGTCGCTCGGATCAAGGCCCGCGCCTGCGCGTGGTCGGGAACGCGGACGGCGACCGTGGGCAAGCCCGCGGCCACGCGATCTCCCACGGCGGCCCCCCGCGGCAGCACCACGGTCAGCGGGCCGGGGGCGAATTGATCGAGGAACCGCGCGGCCGCTGCCGGCACCGCGGCGGCGACGTGCACGATGTCGTCGCGCGTCGCCACATGCACGATCAGCGGGTTGTCGGCGGGACGTCCCTTCGCGGCGAAGATGCGCGCCACCGCCGCTTCGTCGTCGAAGCGAGCTCCCAAGCCGAACACGGTTTCGGTTGCAAAGGCGACCGTGCCGCCGTGCCGGAGGATAGATGCGGCGGGAACCACCTCGCGGAGAAGGGCCGTCAATGCCATGCCGGGGCTGCCGCAGGGAAGATTTCCTCGTGCCGCTTGGCCTCGTGCCGCCTGAGGGCGCCGGAGCCGGTTCGAAAGCCGCGGAAAGGGTTCGCTCGCGACGCCCGCCGTTCCCTCTGGCCCCCCGTCACGGACGAAGAGGGCCAGGCTGCAGCGGTTTTCTGGAGGGCGGCCAGCGGATCAGGCCTGGGCGGCGTTCAACGCTTCTTGCAACTGCGCCTTGGGCCGGACGCCGACGAACGTCTCGGAAACTTCGCCCCCTTTGAACACCAGCAGCGTCGGGATGCTGTTCACTTGGAACCGCTGTGCCGCCTGCGGGTTATCGTCGATGTTGATCTTGCCGATCTTGATCCCGGCATTCTCGTTGGCGAGTTCTTCGATCATCGGTGCGATCTGACGGCAGGGTCCGCACCAGGGAGCCCAGAAGTCGACCAGGACCGGCCCGTCGGCCTGCAGGACTTCAGCGTCAAAGTTTTGATCGGTAAATTCGGCGACAGCACCGGCCATATTCGCACCTTCGGAGAACGTTTCGGGAAGCGGAAAAGAAAAAGTCAGCGTTCGTGGGGGGAATTGTAGAACGCTCGCCCCGGGTGTCAATTGTCGGCCGCCGCGGCGATCGGCGGGGGGCTCGCCACGAGAAGCCACGACCGCAAGAAGCGCGTGCCCGCTGCCGGCCGACGAGAAGCGGTCGAGGCGGGACTACCAAAGGCTTCGCTGGCGGGAAAACGTCGGACCAGGCCAATCCCTTGGCCAGCCCATTTTCCTCACGCCAGGATGGGGGGAGCCTTCGCGCAGAAGCCTAGGCGAAGAAGGCCTAAGCGAGGAAGCGAACGTCGCTGGCCGGAGGCACGGAGACCTGCACGTTGGGCCGCGCTTCGCTGGTGTTCCAGTACTGCGGCGCGTAACGGCCCAGTTCGATAAACATGGCGATCACGGCGATCAGCAGGAACAGGGCGCTCAGGGCCAGCATCACGGTATAGACGCTGGCGGTCTGCTTGCGGGGAAGATCATTCGATGGAAGTGTCGACACGGTCGCCCTCGCGGATGGAGCCCATTTTGTAATCATTGAGAATCGTGGCGACCGAGCGATCCGGCTCGGTGCGCCGAACTTTGACTTTGCCCAGGTAGCGTCCGCCGCGGGAAACATCCAGCACGTGTCCGTCCCGCAGGCCTTCGTCGTAACCGATCGACAATTCCACCAGATCGCGTCCCTGGTCGACCACCAAGACCACGCCGTTGCGATCGGGAGGCGTGCCGGTCACCGGATCATCGACGTTGATCCCGAGGGCTTGCGTGACCTCATTGAAACGCGTCACCTGGGCCAGCAATTGCTCGTTCCGTTCCTGTTGCACCGACAGCAGCCCGCGCACCTGGTTCAGCTTGTCGGTCAGCGTCAAGGTTTGCGCGAATAGCTCGTCGCGGTCTTCTTGTTCCGAGCGAATCTGCTGTCGCAGGCTGGAATTCTCCTGCGTCAGACGTTGGAGTTCTTCGGCGCGGCTGCGATCGAGTTGCGTTAATTCCGTCAATTGCGCTTCGAGCTGCTGCACGGCCGCTTCGCTGGTTTGCAAACGCTGGGTCGCCTGATCGAATTGCGTCTGCAGGGCGGCGAGCGCCGTCCGCCGGGCAGCACGCTCGCGATTGAGGTCCTGTTCGACCTTTTGGCGAGCATCTTTCAGCTCGCTGTTGCGACGAGCCAATTCTTCGACTTGCGACTTCAAACCGGTGGCCGGGTCGATCGCGACATCCCGCCAATTGATATGTGTCGCATTGGCAACCAGGGCGAGCACCATGAAGACGGTGCTCAGGATCAGCACCGCGGCAGTGAAGCATTTGCCTAGAAACGTCATTACGTTCGGCTCATACGATGAGGTAGAGGGTCTTGAAAAGTGGTCGAGTGCACTGGAGAAGTATAGTTACGCCCGAAATCACCTGTCAACGAAAACAGGTAAAATCGGCAATCTGGGGTGCCTGGACCTGCGGGTCACACCGGTCGCCCGGAGCCGCGCGCCGGGCGTCCCACGTCGCGTTGCGAGAGAAGGCTGCCGGTATTACGGGCTATTCGGCCCGTTCGTTCGGCACTGCGGCGATCTGCCGAAGAAAGACATCCATCGAGGGGGCTCGCTCCGCCGCATCGGGTTGCAGGCACTGCATGATGGCGCGTCCGAGGGCCGGATGGAGGTCGGGTTTCCGGCGGAAGATGTCGATCGGCGGGTGGGTATCGTGCTGCAAGGCGGCGCGGCCGTTGGTTTCCGCCACCGGCCAGGGGAATTCGAAGGTGCAGAGCCGGTAGGCCGAGACGCCGAAGGAAAAGATGTCGACCCGTTTGTCGGTCGCCTTGCGGCGGACGATTTCGGGCGACATGAAAAGAGGCGTGCCGGTCCGATTGCCGGGCGCCATGAAGGGAGGCGTGGCGGGGACCGTGAGGCCGAAGTCGATCAGTTTGAGCCCATCGAGTTCGGGCAGGCAGATATAGTTCCGCGGGCAGATGTCGCGGTGGATGAAGCCTTGGCTGTGGACGTAGGCGAGCCCCTCGGCCATCTGCCGCAGCAGCGTCAGCCGCTTCCCGGCGACGAGCTGTTCGTCCGCTTTCTGGATCACCTGCTGTAATCCCGGCCCTTCGACGAACTCCATCACCAGGTAGCGTTCCCCCTTCGTCGTCGTCCCGAATTCGAGCGTTTCGACCACGCAGGGGTGATGCATCCGCATCGCGATCTCGCCTTCGCTCGGCTTCTTCAGCCCCTGGAAGCGAGCCTCGAAGTACTGGACCTTTTCCGGATCGCAGATTTTGACCCCGACAATCCGTTTCGACTGGCGATCGCGGGCGACGAAGAAATTGCCCATCGTCCCGCTGACCGAGGAACGGAGGCGTTCAAAGCGGGCTTCGAAGTCGAGCTTTTTGGGGTTGGCGGCGACCCGCACGCGGTCGCCGGGGGCGCCCTCTTTGCCGATCAGCGAACGGAACGAATCGAGCAGGCCCATCACTCATTTCCCACAGTAATCGATCGCCTTGGCGATCTCGCTTTTCAGCCGGTCCCGGGTCACGATCCGGTCGATGTAGCCATGCTCCAGCAGGAATTCGCTGGTCTGGAATCCTTCGGGCAATTCGATGCCGATCGTCGCCTTGATCGTCCGCGGACCGGCAAACCCGATCAGCGCTTTGGGCTCGGCCAACACGAGATCCCCCAGCGAGGCAAAACTGGCCGCGACGCCCCCCATGGTGGGGTTGGTGAGGACGCTGATGAACAGGCCTCCCGCGGCATCGTACCGCGCCAAGGCGGCCGAGACCTTCGCCATCTGCATCAGCGAGAGGATCCCTTCGTGCATCCGCGCGCCGCCGCCCGAGCCGCTGATGATGATCAGCGGCAGCCCTTGCTCGGTGGCCCGTTCGACCAAGCGGGCCAAACGTTCGCCGACGACCGAGCCCATGCTGCCCATGATGAACGCCGAATCGGTGACGGCGAAGGCGACGCGGCGGGCCCGGATCATGCCGGTTCCGGTGATCGCCGCGTCGCTCAGTCCGGTCCGTTTTTGTTCGGCGGTCAGGCGTTCGGCATAGCCTTTCCGGTCGAAAAAGCCGAGCGGATCGGTCGACCGCAGGTGTTCGTCGATCGGTTCAAAGGTGCCTTCATCGAGGACCTGGCGAATCCGCTCCCGCGCCGAGACGTAGAAATGGAATTGGCAGTGAGGGCAAACATTCTGGCGACGCTCGACCTCTTTGCGATACAGCGAAGCAGCGCAGCCGGGGCATTTCAGCCACAGCCCTTCGGGTACGCCGCGTTTCTTCGGGATCGCGCCATTGGGAGCCGCCGCATCTTGGTTGGGGGCCGAAGCGTCCTGAGCGGTCTCCGCGGTAGAAGCGTGGAGGTCACCGGCGACCGGGTTGTCACGTTTCGAATCGACAGAGGGCATGGTGCGTGGGAGCCAACGAGAGGGAACAAGATTCCGGTCTTAGTTTAGCCCAAGGCCGGTCACGATGCGGCGAGAAGAACGGTCGCTGTGCCCGATAATGTGGTCGATCGGGCTCGGAAAAGCTACCGCAGAATCGGCCTGTACCGCCGGACCGGGGGGCGCGGTGCGGGGGGCGCGCCCCCCTCAGTGGACATCGCCACTTTTCGTTCCAAATCCCCTGTTTCACGGTATCCCCTGTTTCACGGTATCCCCTGTTTCACGGTGCGT
>CAYNVI010000091.1:0-11803 GCA_964400585.1 uncultured Pirellulaceae bacterium
CCGCCATCGGGCCCTGCATCGGGGCGCAGGAAATCGCTCCCCAGCTGACGTTTTTCGTCGACCCTTATGAAGTGGTGCGGCGTGCCGTGCGGGGAGTTGGGGGACCGCCGGCAATGGTCTGGCCGATGATCGAAGAAATGGGGATCGCCCGCTTTCGCGGGATCGCCGCCAGCTCGGCCTTCGGAGGAGACTTCTTCGAAAGTTTGCTTCACGTGCATGTGCTGATCGATACCCCACGCGATGGGATCTTGTCGGTCGTCCGGCCGGCGGAGGGCGAAGTCAATCCGCCCGGTTGGGTCCCCGCGGACGTGATGAGTTACACCACGCTCCATTGGGACCTGCCTGCCACGTACGCCGGGGTGGGACGGATCTTTGATCGTTTTCAAGGCGAAGACGCGCTGCAGCGTTTGGTAGAAAAACCACTCAAGCAACGCCTCGATGTCGACTTTCGCCAGGAAGTGATCGAACAGCTCAGCGGGCGTGTGACGATCACCCGTTGGTACGAACGACCGCCGCGGCTCAATAGCCAAACGCAAATGTGGGGGTTGCAAGTCAAGGATCCGGCGACCGCCGCGGCGACGTTGGAAACGTTTGCCCAAGCCTTCCCCGGGCAGGTGCAAAAGGAGAACGAGGGCTCGACGGTCGTCTACAGCGGGCGTGGACCCGGCCGGAACTTCCCCGAAAATTTTCGCCGTCCGACTCCCTGCCTGGCGATCGTCGGTAACCAGTTGCTGCTGAGTGACAGCCGCGAATTCCTCCGCCGGGCGATCCGCGCCGAGGCCGGGGCGCTGCCACGCCTGCGGGAGCTGCCCGAATACGACCTGGTGGCCGCCGAGGTGGGAGGCCTCTTGGGCGACGAAAAACCGTTCCTGTTCAGCTTCATCCGCTCCGCCGAGATGTTGCGGCAGTTCTATGAGATGGCGGCGTCCCCGCAGACCGAAGCGTTCTTGAAGTCCGCGGAAAACAGCCCGGTTGCGGCCAAGCTGGCCGCGGCCCTGGAGGCCAATGCCCTTCCCCCCTACGACACCCTGACCAAGTACTTCGCCCCTTCAGGAGCCTTCGCCTACAACTCGTCGACCGGGATCCATTTCACGTCGTTTTCGATCAAAGCGGTCGATTGAGATGACGACCGGGGGCCGTCGATGGCGCGCCGCGCCGGCAAGCCTGCGGCTCGGGCGTCGCCCCCGCGGCGGTGCCAGCAGCGAGCGACACCGTTTGCTCGAGAATCAAGGAAGCGGGATGTCCTGCATCACGAAGGTGACTTCGTTGGGGACCACGCCGGTCGGTGTTTGATAGTGAAACGTGAACGCCTCGGGCGTTTCACCCAGGTCGAAGAGGTACCCGATTCCGACCGAGTTGGCGGTTTGGCGATAGACTTCGTAGCCGAGATGTTCGCGGCGGTCCGCTTCGCCGCCGAGCACGAAGGCGGCGTTTTCGAAGATCCATTGGCGGTGGCTTTCCAGCGCGTTTTCAGCATCTTCCAAGGTCAGCAGCAAGCGGATTTCGGTCAGCGTCCCATTGTCGCGGATCTCGTCAACGCGGACCGTCACCGACCCCGTGGTCCGTTCCTGGGCACCTGCTTCCAGGGGAAAGGCGAAGGCTTCGGTCGGCCCCGGAAGCAGGGCGCGGACGACGCCGCTGATCGATTCGATCTGGCGTGGACGGCCGGCGGGAAGCCGAAACGGTAGGTAGACTTCGGAGAAAGCGACGTCGGCGTTGGTGGCGACATTCAGTTCGCCGTCGGGATTGCTCGAGGTCAGCACTTGACCGTCGTCCAGCTTGGCCTGCAGGGAACCGAGCGGCAGGGTCAATCCGATCGGGGTCAAGCGAGGTTCCCAGGCGATTTCCATCGCGACCTGCATCCCGCTCAGCTCCGGCGTGTTCAATGCCCGTCGGGCGGTCACCGTGGTGGGCTCCAGGCGGTAGACCCCCGCATAGGCTCCGCTATCGGTGCGGGGCCGGCGACCTTCGCGTCGCGGGACGAGGGCGAGCACTCCCCGTTCACCCCCGTAGAAGTTGATGTCCATCTGGGCCGCGTCGAGGACCGTATCGAGGGCCTGCCAAAAGGACAAACTGCTCGAATCGGCGATCGACAGCGGCTGGCTCCGGTCCCCGGCGACCTCGAACTGCGAGCCGGTGGCAAACGTGATCGCTTCCAGGGCTTCCTCCAAGCTGGCGATCCCGGTGAACTTGATCAGTGAGCCTTCGACGCGCTGTTGAGCGCGGGCCTTTTCCAACGCGACCCGGACCCGCTGGAGCCGCAAGCGGGCTTCGGCGGAATAGGCCTCGGTCGTCGTCGGCAGCCAGGCCAAGATCGAGGGGCCCAAGTCCCGCAGTCGGCGCTCGGCCTGCTGACGCGTCTGCAGCTGGTTGGCGTCCAGTTGATCCAGCAGGTCGAGGACATCGGCTTTCTCGATCGCAGCCGGGGCCTCCGGCGCTGGCGGTTGCTGCGCGGGCGATTGCTGCGCGGGCGATTGCTGCGCGGCGGCGGGCAAGGCCCCCGCCCACACAAGACCCGCCAGCACGGCAAGCCGGTAGCTCACAGGAGCAAGCATGCCGCGGAGCCGGACGGGACGCTCGGCCGCGGAGACGGGGCACGCCAATGACCGGAGAAGCTGCAACATCGGAACCACCATGGGCGGGAGGAAAAAGCGAGGCCTGGACCAGAAAAGGCTCCGCTTCTCGCCGGATTTTAACCTAGGTTTGCATTGGAAAACAGGAACGTTCGCACCCCGTCCCTCGCTTCCTGATCCTGATCGATTCACGCGTTCCCGGTGCGGGTCCGCTCGCGCGCGTGCGGGCCCGCAGGGGCGCTCCTCGAGGCATTTCGAATGACCGCAGCCAAGTCGACGAGGATCAACCGCCGCGGCGCGGCGCTGGAGCGGCTGGTGTTGATCGCCGGACTGCTGCTGGCCGGGCGGGCAGAGGCAGCCGAACCGAGGATGGTCGCCGTTCCCGGCGAAGCGATCACCGCCTTGCGGCTGGTCGATGTGCCACAGCGGACGGTGCTGTTGGGCCGGGACGGGGTGCTGCACGATTCGATGCGGGAGTCGTGGCGGCAGCGAGGGGGGCGGCAGCTGCGCGAAGTGGAAGGGCCGTTTCAGCCGTTTTCGCCCTTGGAATTTCGGGGTCGTCTCCAGGAGGAATTTGGCGTCGGCTACGAAGTCGTCGCCACCCAGCACTATTTGGTCGTCCAGCCTCGCGGTCGCGGACGCCGCTGGCCTGCTTGCTTTGAACGGATGTACCGGCAGTTTGTCAGTTACATGGAGCGTCGTGGCGTCGTCACCCGGCAAGGCCGCTTTCCCTTGGTCGCCGTGATCTACCCCGACGAGGCCTCGATGCGCGTCGCGATCGAAAAACTTGGCCTGCAGATGGGCCGGGTCGCCGGACTGTATGACCTGGCATCCAATCGTGTTTTGTTGCACGACCAGCTGCGCGCTGAAGAAACCGCGGCGACGGTCCGCCACGAAGCGGCTCACCAGACGGCTTACAACGTCGGGGTGCATAGCCGCGTCTCCCCGACGCCCCGCTGGCTGCTCGAAGGGGTCGGGTCGCTGTTCGAACCCGCAAGTATGGAGCAGGTGCGGAGGGGCACGTTGGCCGACCGTGTTCCTGCCGGGCGTCTTGACGAGGTGGCGTCGCTCGATCAAGACGCGTTGGCCGCAGAGGTTCGCCAATTGGTGACCGGTGACGTGCATTTTCAAGATCCGGATCGCGTCCGGACTGCCTATGCGGTCAGCTGGGCCATGACGTTTTTCTTGGCGGAGCGGCAGCCCGCACGTTTCGCGGCCTACCTGCGGCAGACGCAGCAGCTGCCCCCCTTTGAAGCGTATCCGGGAGGGCGACGCGTCGCCGATTTCGAACGGCTGTTGGACACCGACATCGCGCGGTTCGCGCACCGCCTGGAACGCTTCTTGGCCGCGTTGTAGCATCCACCAGGTCGGGGGCAGCGGCCAACCACCGTGGCCTGGGCGGATGAAAATGTGCCAAGCTGGGCAAACCGGGACATTGGTGGTGGGTCGATAGGAGACGCCGAGCGAGCCTCGGCTTAACCCCTCCCCCGATCCCCCTCGCCCAACCCCTTCGCGGTAAGCTTGTCGATGACGGCAACGTTTTTCGCGTGAACGGGTTGGGGGAGGGGGGACTCAAAAAGGCTTCGCCTGACGAGCGACGGCGGGCAAAACGGATCCGGCTACGCAAACATTCTGGTCAACCTAGCCGTGGCCCGCCGCAAGATCGCCGCCGCCGAGGGTTCAGCGCAACCAGGCCAGCAACCGCGGATCATCGAGGCGGTGGACCTGCAGGGCGGCGCCAGGGAAAACGTGTCCGCTGACATGTTCGCCCGTCACCGCCACCGCGATCGCTCCGGCGGCGACGGCCGCGGCGCAGCCATTTTCACTATCCTCCAGCACCAGCAGCGAAGAGGCCGGAATCTGCAGACGGGCGGCCGCCTGGGCGTACATTTCGGGGTGCGGTTTGCCCCGCTGGACGTCATCGCCGGTCAGCAGGAACGCAAGCTGATCGAGCAAGGCATCCCGTCGCAGGATCTGCTCGGCAAAATGACGTCGACTGCTGGTGGCGACGCCGTAGGGAAACGCACCGCGTTGCAGCGTGGCGACGAGCGTCTCGAATCCTGGCATCGGCTGTAACCCGCCGCCCAGCAATTCGCCATAGATCGCTTCGGATTCATCCAGCAGCGTCTGCGGGTCGTCCGGCAGGTCGTGGTGCAGCACCATCTGCCGGATCGCCTCCAGGCCGGGACGCCCCATCATTTTTTTCTGCAGGGCGAGGTCGAAGGTTTTCTGGCGCCGTGCCAGGATTTCCGTCCCGACGCGAAAATAGAGAGGCTCGGTGTCATAGAGCAGGCCGTCCAGATCGAGGGCGACCCCGGCGATCGGACGGGGGGCAGGAGCCGTCGGGGACGGTTCGGCAGCGTGCGGATCTTCGCTCATGCGTGCTTGGCCCAGCCGCTCATGGAAACTGCTGATTCAAGACAGAGCTGTCCAGCTAGCGTTGATTGAGTTTCGCTTCCGCTTCGGCGGCCCGCAAGGCGGCCGCTTCCCGCGACAGCTTGAATTCGGGTCCGGCGGGGAAGTACTGGACGTCGTCTTGCAAGTAAAAGGCGCTCGGCAGGGTTTGCCCGTTGATCGTGGATTGACATCCACTGGCACCGATCGCGGCGACGGCAAATGCCAGGCCGGCGAATGCTTGCAACAGACGTTTCGATTCGATGTGGCGACCCATCGGTCCCTCGCTGGTCGTGGTGATGTGCTGTGGAATGGTCAGCAGCGGGCGAAACGGCAGCCGTTCCGTTTCACACGTTAGGACCGATATCGGCGGAACAGTCGGCAAAGCTTCACTGGAAGGTAGAAAAAATTGCGGTCCCCGGTGGCGCCGCCGCAGAAAGGGCACCGCAGGCTGGCCTGGTTGGATAAGATACGTAAAGCCCTCAATCTTGACGCGAAGGTGGGCAGGCCTTCTGGGAATCGGCGGATGCTTGCCGTGGGCCGGCCGGCCCTCCCTGGATGCCTCCCGCAAACCGCCCCGCTGCCTGGAGCCTTTTCTGTGTTTGCTTTGCTTTTTGGTCAACCGCTTCGTCGCACGCCCGTGCTGGGTCTGCTGGCAGGAGCCGTCTTGGTGGGATTTGCCAGCCGTCCTGCGAGCGGGCAGGTTGTCGGTCAGCCGGGAGGGTCGTCACGGATCTCGTATCCCTCGGAGACCTACTACGCGGCGCTCGAGATCTATCGGGCGGGGGAGCTGCCCGAGGCGATCGACGCGTTCGAGGCGGCCCTGTCGCAATGTCGCCGGGACCGGAACGGGCGTTGGATCGATGCGATCCCGGTCCGGGCGATGTTGGCCGAGTGCCATTACGAAGCGGGCAACCTGCGGTTCGCTCACGAGAATCTCGACGCCGTCTTGCAATTGGCGATCCGCCATGCCGGCTGGCTGAATCAGCTCGAATGGGACAACAACCAAAATGCGGCGGTACGTCAGCCGAAGCGGCAGGCGACCTGGTGGAGCGGTCCGCCGCTCCGCCCGGCGCCGACTTCGAATCGGGTGAAGATCGCGATGACGACGCTCGATGCGTCGCAGATCGTGCAGTCGGGATCGACGACGGGCAACATCATGGCGCAGCAGCGGCTGATGCCGATCGACGCGGTCGAGATCCTCCGCGGGTTGGCGATCGCGCTCTACCGCCGCGGGCAACTGCTCGGGCCGTTGGCAGCCGACGAACCGTTGCTGAAACGCGCCGAGCAAAGCCTGACGACGACGCATGCCTCGGCCGGACCGGTGGCGGTGGCGACGATCCGGTCGGTGCAACGTCTGGCGTCGATCGCCGATGGCAAGGGTGCCCAAGCTGGCCAGTCGGCGGTCGGGGTCGCGATGCTGGCGGGCAATCACGTGCATCCGCTTTCCCCGGTCCTGCTGTGTGGCGCCGCTCGCGTGATGGCGCAATCGGAAAGCCCCCAGGCGGCTTTTCCGTTGGCGATGCGGGCCTCGGCGGCGGCGGTCGCTGTGGACCAGCCCGAATGGGTTGCCGAAGCATTTCGCATCGCCGTCGGCGTCGCTCCGGCCGACGGGGCGGGCAGCCTCTATCAGGCGACCACGACCGCGGCCAATGCCTACGCCCGCGATTCTCGCATGGCTTCGGCCCAACTCCATGCGGTGGCGGTGGAAGCGGCGATGGGGGGCGGCGGCGCCGGGGAAGCGGCGACGGCGATGGAGCAGGCGAAAGCGTTGCTGCAACGGCGCAGCGTGCAACTCCCCCGCACCGAAGCTTATGCCAATTACGTCTCCGCGAAACTCTCGGCCGCCGCCGGCAACCGGCAGGCGACGATGTCGGCCCTTCAGCAGCTGTTCGGTTTTACCCTCGGACGCAACGGCCAGCCGAGTGTGCCGCGCGTCTACCAGTTGCGGTTGATCGAGCGTGCGACGCGGGCCTCGGCCCTGGGCGGCAAGACCGTCGATTCTTTGATGAGCGATTACTTGGGGTCGCCGCCCGACGGCGTGTGGCGGACCGATCCGGTCGATGCCCTGGGGTACCTGGCTGCCGACCAAACTGAAGCCTTCTTCGGTTGGGTCCGCGCGGCGGCGGTCCGCGGAAGTGCGGAAGATACGCTGGTCCGGGGCGACCGCCTGGTGGGTCAACGGTTTCTGACCGCGTTGCCGCTGGCCGGCCGGATCTTGCAAGCGCGATGGATCGCTGCCGCCGATGAACGGCTGTTGAGCGAACAAGCGCTCGCCTTGCGAAAGAACGGTCCGGCGACGCTGAAGCGTCTCCGGCAGACGCTTGCCGGGCCTCCCTTGGACGACCCCGCGGCGGTTCGCGAACGTTCGGAACTGACCGAGAACCTGGCGATGCAGATCGCGCTGGAACGGGTCGATCTGCCGACCACCTTTCCGGCCAAGTTTGCGGGCGCGTCGGATCTCGCGGCGGTTCCGGCGGGAACCGCCGTGCTGACGTTCATTCCCTCGGGCGACAACCTGCTGGGAGTCTTGGCGGTGGACGGGAAACTGCGGATGTGGCCGGTGCCCGCCGCCCGCACGCTGGGGGCCCAAATCGGTCGGCTGTTGCAACAAGCCGGGATCGGTCGCCGCCGCGGCAGCAACCCGGCGTTACAGGACGAAAGCGGCTGGCGGGAAGCGGCGGTCGCGCTCCGCGAGCGGGTGATCCCCTCGCTCGATGGGATCAGCGAGGCCGACCGCCTGATCGTGGTGCCCAGCGGGCCGCTCTGGTACCTGCCATTCAACATGTTGCCGAGCGACGAGGCGACGGCGGACCTGCTGGGCGAGACGATGCAGGTCCGCTACGCCCCGACCGTCGGGTTGGCGATGCATCCCCTGCCGTTACCTAGCGAAGGGCGACCGATCGGTTTCCATGCCGGCCTGTTTTTCGCTCCCCGGGACGGCGAACGCAATTCCGAGCTGGTCGAATCGATCAAAGCGTCGGTGGAGGACCTGATCGAATTGCCGGGCGAATCTTCGGTGCCGGGGCGTTGGGTCGGGTTGGTCGCCGAACATGTTGTCAGCGCCACGGCGGTGACCCCCGCAACGCCTCCCGCGCCCTTGGCCTGGGACCCGCTGGGCTATGATGCGGGGATGCCGGGCAGTTTGATGGAGGACTGGATGCGGTTCCCTTGGAAACCGCCGCAGACGGTGGTCCTGGCAGGCATGCGAACCGCCGCGACCAAGACCGGCGTGGGGAGCGGCGACGAACTCTTTTTCAATGCATTGGCGATGCAGGCCTCGGGCGTGCCCCATTTCATCTGTTCCCGTTGGCCCGTCGGGGGAGAATCGACCGCGGTGTTGCTCCGCGAATTCCTTCAAGAGCTCCCCTTCAGTGGGCTCGATGCGGCCTGGGAACGGGCCTTGTTGATGCTTCGCGATACGGAACTCGATCCGGCCGGTGAACCTTTGTTGACCGCCGAAGACGAAAAGCTGGAAACGTTGACCGGCCGTCCGCCACTCTTCTGGGCAGGCTACCTGGTCTTCAGCGGGATCGAGTCGACGGACAAGTAACGGCGTCCAATGGCCCTCCCTCGCTCGGGAGCGAAAATCGTGCCGCGGTTTCTCGGAAACTTTTGCCCGAGGGCTGCGTCTATGCCATCGCTGCGGTTGCTTGGCGACCGCGGCGTCTAGCCAAACGAGATCGAGGGCGAACCTGACAGCCCTCGGACCTCCTTTGTTTCTTCGCTCACGTTCCCCCTTTCGATAGGACGGTCCCGCGATGTTGCGTCCCCTGATCGGTCTCTTGGCGGCAACCCTCTCGGTCGCTTCGCTGTTCGCCTTGGCGAGCCCTCCCGGCCCGCAGTGGCAGGGGGTCGAAGACGCCTTGAACCAAGGCCTTCCGCGAACCGCGATCGAGCGTCTCGACCCGCTCATCGAACGGGCCCGCCGGGAAGGGGCCACGGCCGAAGCGATCCGCGCGATCGGCTTGAAAATCCAGCTGCAATCCCAGATCCAAGGGAACAAGCCGGCAGTCCGCATCCGCCTGCTGGAGGAAGCCTTACCGGAGGCCTCCGACGAGATGCGGCCGGCGATGCAGGCGATCCTGGCGCATTGGTACTGGGATTACTACCTGCAACACCGCGGGCGGATCGGGCAGCGGACTGCCGCCGCCGAGCCTCAACCGGCTGAGCTGGAAACGTGGGACCTGAAGCGGATCTTTGCCGAAATCGATCGACGCTTCCAAGAGGCCTTGGCCCCCGCGGCCAAGCTGCAGGCGATCCCGATCGCTGAGTACGACGCCCTGCTGGAAAAAGGGAGTGCGCCCGATCGTTACCGGCCGACCCTCTACGATTTCCTGGTCCACGATGCGATCGCCTTTTACGCCGCCGGCGAGCAGGCCGGGGCGCGGCCCGAAGAAGCCTTCGTGCTGGCGGCCGAGAGCCCCGTGTTTGCCGAGCTCGACGACTTTTTGTCCTGGCAGCCGGAGACCAGCGATCGGCCGAACCCGCTCCGCCGCGCGGTTCAGCTCTATCAGGACGTGCTTCGCTTCCACGCCGACGACTCCGATCCTGCGGCCCGGCTCGATGCGAACCTCGACCGCCTCCGGTTTGCCTTCGCCCAGTCCGAGGGAGAAACCAAGACCGATCGTTACCTGGCCGCCTTGAAACGCCTCGAATCCAAAGCCTCCGCCCACCCGCTTTCCACGCGGGCGCTTTACCACTGGGCGAGCCAGTGTCGGCAGGCGGGCCGGCTGGTCAAAGCGCACGAGCTGGCGGAGCGGGCCGTCGCCCGCTTTCCCGACAGCCCCGGTGCCAAAGCCTGCCGGGAATTGATCACGCAGATCGAGTCCCCAGCGCTGCAGATCGATACCGAGCGGGTCTGGAGCTCCGACTCCGAAGCGGCGCCTCGGTTGCAGGCACGCTATAAGAATCTCACGCAGGTGGATTTGCGCCTGGTCGCATTCGACTTCGACGCCTTCCTCCGCTCGGGAAAGCCAAATTTCCAGCAGCTGTACGGCGACGAGTCGCAGCGGGAGGCGTTGCTCCGGCGTCCGGCGGTACGTCAGTGGTCGGCCACCCTGCCGGCGACCGCCGACTATCAAGAACGGCTGGAAACGATCAGCCCTCCGGAGGACCTGCCAACCGGTGGCTTTTTGCTGCTGGCCACCTCCGCGGGCGGCTTTGACGAATCCGACCCGGTCTTCGCCGCCAGTCCGATCTGGGTCAGCGAATTGGGGGCGATAACCCGCACCGCGCCCGGTTCGTCAGAGGCCGAGGTGCTGGTGGTCGACAACGCGTCGGGAACGCCGGTGCCTGGGGCGACCGTCCAGGTCTATCGCTTCGAGCACAACCAGGGCTATCAGGAAGTGACCGACGGTACGACCGATGCGCGGGGGCTGTTCGCTTGGACGGCTCGCGAATCGGGTCAGATGCTGTACCGCATCCGGCATCGCGGTCAAAGCGTCGTTTCGGAAAACTTCTGGCATTCCCAGCGGCCGAATCGTGCGGAAACGGCACGGGAACAAACCCAATTCTTCACCGACCGCGCCCTTTACCGTCCCGGACAAACGATCCGTTACAAAGGGATCGCGCTGTCAGCCGGCGGTCCCGATGCGCGTTACGAAACGCTTGGCCAGCGTTCGTTGACGGTTGTCTTCCGTGACGCCAACGGTCAGGAGATCGCGCGCCGGCAACACCGCACGAACGATTACGGCAGCTTCAGCGGCAGCTTCGAAGCCCCCACCGATCGGCTGACCGGACAGATGATGCTCAGTGTCGAAGGGAGCCCCTCGGGAGCGACCTCGGTCCGCGTCGAAGCGTACAAGCGACCCAAGTTTCGCGTCACGTTGGAATCCCCGGCCGAACCGCCGCGTTTAGGAGCCGAGGTCGAAGTCAGCGGCAAGGCGGAGGCTTACACCGGGGTCGCGATCGGCAACGGCAAGGTCGCTTGGCGAGTCGTCCGCGAAGTGCAGTATCCGATTTGGTGGGGATGGATCTTCTGGCGTTCGCCCCCCTCCCCCGAGCAGCAGGAAATCGCCCACGGCCAAACCGAAACGGGGCCCGACGGGCAATTCTCGCTGCGGTTCGCAGCCGTGCCCGATCCCGACGTTCCCGCCGAAGGGGAGCCGACCTTCCGCTTTCGGATCGAAGCCGATGTGACGGGACCGAGTGGTGAGACGCGTTCGAGTCGCGAAACGGTCACGGTCGGCTACACCGCCTTGCGGGCCTCGCTGCAGGCCGCCTCGACCGCTCGCCAGGAGTCGATCGAATCGGCGGAGCCGGCCGATGGCGAAGCTTCTGGGATCCCTCCCGCCCCCACGCCGGCGGCCGGCGAGGATCCCTTCCTGACCGACGAGGCGGCGGTCGAGGTGACGGTCCGCACCGAAACGCTCAACGGGGAACCGACCGGGACCCGCGGGACCTTGCGGATCGCGCGCGTCGAGCAACCGAACAAGGTCGCCCGCACGAACTGGGATTCCTCCTTGCCCGGCCCGCTTCCAGGACCGTCCCCCCGCGCGGGCGGCGATGACGAGCAGGGTTCCGCCGGCGATCCCAGTGACCCGCGCAGCTGGCCTCTCGGCGAAGAGGTCGCCCAGCGGCAGCTGGCGACCGACGCCAGCGGGAAGGCGACGGCCGCTTTCGAACTCGAGCCCGGTTACTACCGCGCCCGTTGGGAATCGCGCGATGCCTCGGGACGTCTCGTCAAGGCGATCTTGCCCCTGCGGGTGCTCGATCCCGATGCTGAACGGCTGTCGCTGCAAGTTCCGCAACAGGTCGCCCTGCGGCAGACGAGGGTGGAGCCGGGCGAGACGTTGGAATTCTTGTGGGGCAGCGGTTACGAGCAAGCTCGCGCG
>CAYNVI010000092.1:0-11726 GCA_964400585.1 uncultured Pirellulaceae bacterium
GTCAGCGTTCCCCGCGATGCGGTCCTCAGGACCGGGCAAGAGAGTGTGGTTTACGTCGAAACCGATCCCGGTCGCTTCGAAATTCGACGGGTGACGGTGGGCCCGATGAGTGGCGAACGGGCGGTCATTTTGGAAGGCTTGGCCGCCGGGGAGACGGTGGCCACCCAAGGGAATTTCTTGATCGATTCGCAAATGCAATTGGCAGGCAACCCGTCGTTGCTCGATCCCAGCCGGGCGCCCCGCTACGCACCAGGCCCCTTGACGCTTCCTCCTGACCCACAGCCGGTGCGTCTGAGCGGAACCGCGGGGGCGCGGTTCGACCGCGCTTACCAGGCCTACTTTGCGATCCAAGCAGCGCTGGCGGCGGATCGAACGCCTCCTCCGGCCGCCGTGAACACGTTGGTGGAAAACCTGCAAGGACTGGAACTCGCCGGCGGCGTCCCCGACGAAGCGCAAGCCCACTTTGCCGAGGCCCGGCGGAGCGTCGCGGCGATGGACGGTTCACTGGAAACCGCTCGCAAAGCGTTTCGCCGGGTCAGTCATGCCCTGCTACGAGCGGCGACCTGGGCCCGCGGTCCCGAAACGATGACGCAGCTCGTCCATTACTACTGCCCGATGGTGCCGGGAGGAGGTGGCGACTGGTTGCAACCGGGTGACGAGTTGGCGAATCCCTACTGGGGTGATCAGATGCTGCGGTGCGGCGAACTGGCGCATGATCTGACGGTGGAGGATCCTGCCCCGCCCGCGACTGCCGAACCAGCCCTTTAGGAGTCCCCATGCTTAACCTCATCATTCGCTTTTGCGTGAAAGAACCGTGGCTCGCGGTGCTGCTGGGCATCGGCGTCAGTCTCGCCGGCTGGTTCAGTTACCAGGCCGTGCCGATCGATGCGATTCCCAACGTGGGAGAAAACCAGGTCATCGTGTTGACGCCCTGGCCGGGCCGCTCGCCCAAGGACATCGAAGATCAGGTCACCTACCCGCTGAGCGTCTCGCTGCTGGCCGTGCCGGGGGCGGAATCAGTGCGTGGCAAGAGCATGTTCGGCTACAGCTTTGTGCAGGTCACCTTCCGCGACGACATCGACTTCTATTGGGCCCGGAGCCGCGTTTCCGAACAACTGGGGACCGCCGCCTCGCAGCTTCCCGACGGGGTCGTGCCGCAGCTCGGCCCCGACGCCACGGGGCTAGGCCAAATCTACTACTACACCCTCCAGCCGCCCGCCTCGGGGATGAGCCTTGCCGACTTGCGCAGCCTGCAAGATTTCGTCGTCAAATACGAACTGCAGGCGGTCGAAGGGGTCAGCGAGGTCGCTTCGATCGGGGGCTATGTCCGCCAGTATCAAATCGAAGTCGATCCCGACAAACTGCGGTTTCATAACGTCACGCTCGACCGCTTGGTGCAAGCGATCCGCGGTTCCAACCTGGATGTCGGCGCCAAGACGGTGGAATCGACGGGGATGGAATACATCGTCCGTGGCAAGGGGTTCTTAGGCAGCGACGGGGACCAGCAAAAGACGATCGAAGACATCGAAAACACCGTGATCCTGCAACGGGAAGGGGTTCCCGTGCACGTCCGCGATGTGGCGGCCATCCAGTTGGGACCGGACTTCCGCCGCGGCGCGCTCGATCACAACGGAACCGAAGCGGTCGGCGGCGTAGTGGTGATGCAATATGGCGAAAACCCCCGCGTCGTGATCGATCGGATCCAGAAAAAAATCGCGGCGATCGAACCGACACTGAACGGCGCGACGTTGCACGCCGTCTACGATCGCAGCGGATTGATCGATGAAACGATGGCCACGCTGACCCACGCCCTGCGTGATGAGATCCTGATCACCGGCGTCATTATCCTCCTCTTCCTACTGCATATCCGCAGCAGTTTCGTCGTCGCCATTTGCCTGCCGGTCGCCGTGTTGATGTCATTCATCGCGATGCATGTGATCGGCATCGGCGCCAACATCATGTCCTTGGCCGGGATCGCGATCGCGATTGGCACCATGGTCGATATGGGGATCATCGTCTCGGAAAATATCTACCAGCACCTCGCCGATTGGGAGCGGCAGGAGGCGCGCGGCGAGCCGGACCGGCGGTCCCGCATCGAGGTGGTCTACACGGCAACGCGTGAAGTCGCCCCGGCGGTGGTCACGGCGGTGGCGACCACGATCGTCAGCTTCCTGCCCGTCTTTTTCCTGACCGGCCGTGACTATCGACTCTTCGCCCCCCTCGCCTACACCAAAACCTTTGCGATCGCGGCGGCGATGATCACCTCGGTCACGCTCGTCCCGGCGCTCAGTCGCCTGCTATTGCGGAGCAGCCACTTCCGCAAACGGACCGCCGCCTGGACCGGGATCGGCTTCGCTGGCCTGCTGGCGGCGACGGCGCAGTTCCTGTGGGGACCGCGGCTGGCGGCAGCCTGGGGCGTCCCCCTTTGGTCGATCGTCCTCGCGACCGGGTTGCTCGGATTCGTTGCCGGCTGGCAGTTGATGCGAGAAAAGATTCGTCCGATCGAAGAGATACCCTCGAGCCGGCTGGTCCGCTGGCTGTACGGGGCGCGGCTGCGTCACGCCTTGAACCATAAATTCATCGCCCTTTCTTTTCCCGGGGTGTTACTCGTGGTGGGCCTGGGCGCCTGGCTGGGTTTGCCGACGGTGCTTCGGCCTGTGGAAAAAGTTGCCGGGGTCTTCGGTGCCGATCTCAATGAATTCCCCGGCTACGTCGACGCCAAACACCTCTTTCGAGGACTCCGCAGCGACGACTGGATCGCCCTCGACGAAGGGAGTTGGTTTTACATGCCGACGCTGTACCCGGCGGCGAGCTTCAGTCAGGCGATGCAGATCCTGCAAACCCAGGACGTGTTGATCGGCGAAATCCCTGAGGTCCGTGACGTCCTCGGCAAGATCGGGCGGGTCGAATCGGCACTCGATCCCGCCCCCGCTGCGATGGTGGAAACGTACGTGATGCTGAAACCGGAAGCGGAGTGGCGGGAGGGGGTCACGGCCCGCGATGTGTGGGACGAAATCAATCGCGTTGCGACCCTGCCGGGCGTCACGCCCGCCGCGGCTTTGCAACCGATCGAAGGCCGTGTCGTGATGCTGCAGAGCGGGATCAAAGCGCCGATGGCGATTCGCATCTACGGCGATGACCTCGACGCGCTGGCCGAGGCCTCGCTGGCGGTCGCCGCGCAGCTGAAACAGTCTCCATACGTCAATGGCGGGACGGTCAATCCCGACATCGTCCTGGGGAAACCCTATCTCGAATTCACCGTCGATCGGGAAACCGCTTCCCGCTATGGGATGACCACGGCGATGGTCAACCAGGTGATCGAAACCGCCCTGGGCGGGATGAACCTGATCAAGACGGTGGAGGGACGGGAACGATACCCGGTCCGGCTGCGTTACAACCGCGATCTCCGTCAACAGATCGACCAGTTGAGTCGGCTGCCGGTCGTCACTCACGGCGGCCAAGTCGTCCCGCTGGAACAATTGGCGACGCTCGAAACGACCTGGGGCCCCGGGGCGATCAACAGTGAAAATGCGCGGCTGGTCGCCCACGTCGCCTTCACGACCAACGAGGCTGCCGGAGCCTTGGAATCGGTCGCGGCGGTCGAACAGCAATTGCGCGAAGCCCAAACGCTCCCGGCAGACCATGCCAACCACCTCGCCTTGCCACCCGGTTACTCGCTGGAAGCGGTCGGCAGTTTCCGCAACCAGATCGAAGCGAACCAGCGGCTGATGTGGATCATCCCGCTGGTGATCACGACCAATTTGCTGTTGATCTATTTGGAATTTCGCAACTTCCCGATCTCGCTGGCGGTGTTCACGGGGATCCCGGTCGCCTTTGCCGGCGGCATGATCCTGGTCGCCTGGATGGATGTGGAATTGAACACCGCCGTCTGGGTGGGATTCATCGCATTGTTCGGCTTGGCGGTCGACGACGGCGTCGTGATGGCGACCTACATCCATCAACGCTTACGACAGCACGCGGTTCGCAACGTCGACGATCTCCGGCAACAGGTCTATGAAGCGGGACTGAAACGGATCCGGCCCTGCATGATGACGACGGTGACGACGCTCGCGGCGCTGCTGCCCGTGTTGCTTTCCAGCGGCCGCGGTGCCGACGTGGCCCGCGCGATGGCGTTGCCGGTGTTCGGCGGAATGCTCGCCGAACCGTTCAGCTCATTCATCGTCCCCACGCTGTACTGCGGCTATTTAGAAATCAAGATGCGGCTCGGTTTCGACGACCCTCTGTGGCAAGCCGAACCGGCCCCGGTGGACGACACCCGGAGCGCCGCCCTTTGAGCGACCCTGCAAAAGTCACGGACGGCTTTTGAAATTTGTTTCCCTGAAGAGAGAGAATGCAAGGATGAGAATTCCACCCCTCACAAGCCGGCAGATCGCCTGCGTCCTGCTGGCCCTCAGCCCCCTGGTCCTTTCCGGCCCCCCGCGCGCTTGGGGACAAGCGATCGCGGCCGGTCCCCCCAGCCTGACAGCGTCCCCCGTGACCGCCGGGCCCCACGGGGGGACGTTGCGGCAAACCGACGGGTTGCAACTGGAAACGGTGGTCGCGGCGGGCGGGATCCAGCTGTTTGCCTACGACCGCGCCGGCACCCCGTTGTCGGTTCCGGAGGCACGCGGAGCCGCCTCGCTGCGAGTGGCCGGAGGCGCCAAACGCTACCGCTATGACTTGCTTCCCGATGGCAAAGGCGGGCTGACCGCGCCGGTCAACCTGTCGGCCATCGGAGGACGTCAGATCGAACTGACGGTGCAGATTATCGGTTTAACACCGGGCCAATCGCAGACGGTGGCGTTCCGCGAAGTTGCCACCGTCCCGGTGAGCCCCCAGCAGCAGACCGCCGCAGCGATCGCCCGCCAAAAAGTGTGTCCCGTCAGTGGGAAACCGCTTGGCAGCATGGGCTCGCCGATCGCCGTCGAGGTCGACGGCCAGGACGTCTACGTCTGCTGCGCCGGTTGCGTGGATGCGGTGAAAGAAGATCCCGCCCAGTACGCCGGTGGCCGTCTGCAAGTGGTGGTCCGCCGCGCGACGCCTGCCGATGCCCCGCTGATCGCGAAGCAAGCGAAATGCCCCGTGATGGATGAACCGCTCGGCAGCATGGGGGGGCCCGTCAAATTGTTGGTCGGCGACCAACCGTTGTTCCTTTGCTGCAAAGGTTGCATCAAAAAAGTGAAAGCCGAGCCAAGGAAATACTTGGCGATGGTCTACGGCGAAACCGACCAGGCGGGCGGTCAGCCCGACCAGGTCACCGCCGGTGGGGAAGCGGTTCGCCCCGGTGTGTTCAAAGTGACCGCCGCGGATCAGCCGTTCATCGCGGCCCAGAAGCGGTGCCCCGTGATGGACGAGCCGCTCGATGCGATGGGAGGCCCCTACAAGGTGCACGCCGCCGGCCAGGCGATTTACATCTGCTGCCCCGGCTGCGCGAAACGGATCGCCGCCGAACCGCAGAAGTACATCGCCACGCTTTCGCAACAAGGGGTGCAACCGCCACGTCTGCGCTGATCCGCTGCGCTGATCCGCGTGCCTGTTCCGCTTCGCGTGCCCGTTCCGCTTCGCGTGCCCGTTCCGCTTCGCGTGCCCGTTCCGCTTCGCGTGCCTGTTCCGCTTCGCGTGCCCGTTCCGCTTCGCGTGCCTGTTCCGCTTCGCGTCGGCGCTCCGCCGCCGGCCGCGAAGGCAGGCAGGGCCCCTCCGCTCCGCCCTCCGGGGCGATAGGGCAAGCGAATCGGCCGGAAAGCGAGTTGGGCGGAGGGGAGGAGGACACGGTTTCGCCGGAATCGTCCGTCACGATCTCGATGCGGTCAGCTACGATGGGAGCGACCCACGCGTGGGAACTCCCTTTCGCTCCTCCCCTGCAAAGAATCGGCCGATGTGGCTTCATGCCTCTTGTTCGCTTGAGTTTGACATTGCGGTGCCGACCCCGTTCCTGCTGATGTTGCGGCCCCGCAGCGGCCTGCAGCAGTGGATCGCGCGGGAGGCTTATGTGATGTCGCCGAGCGTCGCGGCGGTCGAGTTCACGGACATGTTCGGCAATCTCTGCCAGCGGCTGGTCGCCCCCGCCGGCCGATTTTCGATCGATACGTCGGTCGATTGCGAAACCGCCGACTTTTCCGACCGAGGAGACGGGGCTTTCTTCATCCCGGTCGATGCCTTGCCCGAAGCGTCGCTCCCGTTCCTGCTACCGAGCCGCTACTGCGAATCCGAGCGATTCACCCAGCTGGCTGCCGAATTGGCCGGCAATCGAGCCCCCGGCTACGATCAATGCGTCGCGATCGTCGACTATGTTCGCCAAACCCTGCGGTACACCCCGGGTGAGGGGACGGAGATCATCAGCGCTTGCGAGGTGAACCAACGCAGCCAAGCGGTCTGCCGTGACATGGCGCACCTGGGGATCGCCCTGACCCGTGCCCTTTCGATTCCGGCGAGGCTGGTGGTTGGCTATCTGGAGACCTTGAACCCCATGGATTTGCACGCTTGGTTCGAAGTCTACGTGGGCAATCGTTGGTATACCCTCGATCCGACGCAGCAGGATTTGTCGGGGGGACGCGTGGCGATCGCTTACGGACGGGATGCCGCGGACGTCGCGATCTATACACAGTTCGGAGACTTCGTTCCGCTGCTGAAACTCGATGTCCAGGTCGAAAAAATGCCCGGCCCCCCGCATCGCTAAGCGTCTCCGCTTAGAGCCTATCCGGAAACCAGCCAACTGGCCGCGCAGCGGCTCCTTTCGTTCCCTCTCGCTCCGCGCAGCGGGGAAAGGGGTAGGGTGAGGGGGTTTCCGGAGAGGCACTTAGCCGCTCGTCCCGATCATCCAGGGCAACACCCACCGCAGCCAAGTGATCCCCACAAGCGGAATGATCACGGCCACCAGGAAGCCGACTTTTCGCAACTCGCCCACGCCACAACGCCCCGTGGCGTAGACCATCGCGTTGGGCGGCGTTGCGACGGGCAGGATCATCGCCGCCGAACAACCAAAGGCGATCGGGACGGCCAATTCTGCCGCATTTCCCAGGGCCATCGTCACCGCCAGCGGCATCAGAATGTTCGCCGTTGCCGTGTTGCTCATCAGATTCGACAGCACGATCGACGTGATCATTACGGCGATCGCCAACCCCAACGGCCCGAATGCCTCCAGAGGCAATTGATCCACGATCCATTGGGATAGGCCGGTTTGGGTGACGAGCTGTCCCAGGGCCAGCCCCCCGGCCATCAAAAACAACACGTCGTAGCTGAGCCCGCGGATCTGCTGTTCGCCCAAAATCCCCGTCGTCGTAAAGACCACGATCGGCACAAAGGATACGGCAGCGGTGGGGATCTGATGCCACTGGGATGTCAGCCACAGGCCGACGGTGACCAGCATCGTCAAGGCGACCAGCGGGCGGTACCAACTCGGATCGTTCGTCTCGATCGGCGGTTCGTCCGCCGACCAACGCAGCGGCGACGCTTCGGCGGGATAAAACCGGAGCAGAAAAAAAGCGAGGCAGAGACAAGTCAAGGCAGCGGGCGGCAGGCCGATCGCGAGCCACTGCAGGAAGCTGATCGTCGTCGCCGGATCACTTTCGGCCAACGCCCCGACGGCGATCGCATTGGGAGGCGTGCCGATCAAGCTGCCCATCCCGCCAAGGTTCGCCGCGACGGCGATCGCCAAGAAAATGCCGGTGGCAAACTGATCCCGCCGCCCTGCCAAAGGGCCCGCGACGACCGCCAACATCATCGCCGTCGTGGCGGTGTTGGAGATCAACATCGACAACCCGAACGTGACCGTCATCACGCCCACCATGAAGCCCGCCGGACGCGAACCGAAGCGGCGGAGCACCGTCTGGGCGAGCCAACGATCGAGCCCACACCGGGCCAAAGCGGCGGCCATCACAAAGCCCCCAAAGAACAGCCAGATCAGGGGGTGGCCGATGACGGAAACGAACTGTTCCCAATCGCGGTCGGTCTCCGCAAAGACGCCCCCGGGACGGCCCAGCAGGCTGATCTGCAGGGCGATGACCAAGATCCCCACGGCAAAGGGAGGGATCGCTTCGGTCAACCATAGTCCCGCTGCCAGGACGAGGATAAAAAGAGCACGGGTCGCCGCCGGCGTCAAATCGGGCGACTGCCCGAACCACCAACTACCGCCCGACGCGACCAACAGGGCCCCGATCAGACGAAGCGTCCGCGGCCCCGGTTTCGCAGCATGCAACACGGCCCGCGAAGGGGGCGGCGCAGGATCGTCTGCGGATGTCATCAGCTCAAAATCGGCTGCAAGACGTTTCCGTGGACATCGGTCAGGCGAAAGTCGCGACCGCTGTAGCGGTACGTCAAACGTTCGTGATCGACGCCCAACAGATGCAGCACGGTTGCCCACAGATCGTAAACCGTACAGGCGTCCTCGATGGCCCGGTAACCGAGCTCGTCGGTCGCTCCGTAGACGCTGCCGCCGCGAACGCCTCCCCCGGCCAGCCAGACACTGAAGCCGAACGGATTGTGGTCCCGTCCGTCGCTCCCTTGGGAAAAGGGGGTGCGGCCGAACTCGCCCGCCCAGACGATCAAGGTCTGATCGAGCAAGCCCCGCTCGCGCAGGTCCTGGATCAAGGCGGTGATCGGCTGATCGACTTGACTGGCCATCGCTCGATGCCCCGCCGCCAAGGCTCCGTGTTGATCCCAGGGATTTGCCGCGCCCCCCGCTCCGATCCCGCGGGTCAGGCAGCTGAGCTCGACGAACCGCACGCCCTGTTCGACCAGCCGACGTGCCAGCAAGCACTGCCGCCCGTAGGAGGCTTTTTCCGCATCGTTCGATTCCAGTCCGTATCGTCGTTGCGTTGATTCGCTCTCCCCGCTCAGGTCACACAGTTCCGGCACGGCCGTCTGCATTCGGAACGCGGTTTCGTAATTGTTGATCGCCGCTTCGACCTGCGGGTCCTCGCCGGCCGCGGCCAGGAACTCGGTGTCGAGCTGGTCGACCAACGTCAAACGACGTCGCTGGGCAGCGGCCGGTCCCCGTCGCTGGATATTCCGAATCGCTTCCTGTTGGTCCGCCTGCAGGACCGAGCCCTGATGTTGGGCGGGCAGAAAACCGCTGCTGAACAAGCTGACGCCACCGTGCGGGGGGACCGCCGATCCGCTCTGCAAGACGACGTATCCCGGCAAATTTTGGTTTTCACTGCCCAGCCCATAAGAACACCAGGCCCCGGCACTGGGATGCCCCATAAAGGGGAACCCCGAATGCATCACAAAGTTGCCTTGCGCGTGCTCGTTGACCGACGTCGTCATCGACCGGATCACGGCCAGTTCATCGGCGACGTTGGCGAGTTCGGGAAAGATCTCGCTGACCGGTAAACCGCTCTCCCCGGCGCGTTGGAAGGCGAACGGGCTCGCCATGATGTTCCCGTTGTTGTTGAACTGTGTCCGTTCAACTTCGACCGGCATCGGTTGGCCGTGCAGCTGTTTTAATTTTGGTTTCGGATCGAACGAATCGACATGCGAAACTCCGCCCGACATGTAACAGAAGATCACATGTTTGACCCGCGGGGGATGGTGCGTCTGTGGTAGCGACGCGGCAGCCGGTAACCCGGCCGCAGAGGCAAAGGCGGGATCGTTCAACAGCCCCGTCAGCGCAGCGGCCCCAAACCCGGTCGAGCAGGTTTCCAGGAAGCGGCGGCGCGAACCGTTAGCGAACATAGATGAATTCCTTCAGCATAAAAAAGACGCGGGCCAGATCGGTCCAGGCCGCTTCCTCGATCGATTCCGCTCCAGAGGACTGCAAGGCATCAAGCTCGCTTTCCCAAGCTGCCGCTTGACGCTCCATCTGCTCCAGCTCGCTCCGTTGCTCCGCCGTCAACTCAGCCATCACGTCCGCTGCGGAGACAAACGTCGGAGAGGTCTCCGCCGCCACCGCAATCTGTTCCGCCTCGAGCGCCCGATCGTATAGCTTCGCTTGATGGATCCGCCCCCGCAGGAACCGATTTCCCCCGGCGGGTAGATGTCGTAATCCAAAGGTGACCACACTCTTGTCGGCCGCAAAGGGGTACGGCCCCGAAGTCGCGTAGGTCTGGCCGTAGGGTTCGCCCTGGCGGTAGCCGGAGACGCGTCCGTCGGCGTGGTAGACCAAGGCGAAGTGAACGGGCCCCTGCGTCGCTTCGCTTTCCGGCGGGCCGCCAAAGGACTGGGTGCGACGGAAATGATCGCTGCCCGCCAACCAATGCCCCGGCGTTTTTTCGCCGAAGACCAACGAATCGAAATGCGCGCCAGTGGGCGTCTGCACGGTGATCGCCCCTCCGCCGCGCTGCGCCGCATCCGACAGTTCCACCCAGACTTCCAACGTCTTCGTCGTCAGCGAGGTCGTCAGCGGTTGGCTGATCGCGTAGCCATTGCCAGCGAGGACCAGGGCGCCGTCTTGCAAGTGTGCGTCGCCGACGAGGCGGGCGTCCGCCGTCCCCCGCGAATCCTTTCCCGAGCCGTCAAACTTCCAGCACGCGAGTGGCGGAGGGATTTCTCTGTCTGGACCGGCTAACGCTGCCGGAGTGTTTTCCCGTTCCTCCCGGAGACGCTGCCGAATCGGTTCCAGCCGGGTTCGCCGCATTTCGCGGAACTCGGCGAGCCGTTCTCGCAACGTTGCAGCCTTGCCGCGACGCTCTCGTTCGGCGGCAACCGTCTGCCGCCAATAGCCGACCAACCGATCGCGTTCGCCCTCTTCGGCTGGCCGTCCCAAGGCCGTTCGAAACATCCGCTCGACACCAGCACGCGGGTTTTCTTCGCCGCTGGCGGACATCGTCCGACGAGCCCAGGCGACCGCATCGGCGCGGACCCGCTGGTCGTTCATCATGGTCAGCGACTGAGCCGGCACATTGGTCGCATCCCGCCGGCCCACCGCGCTGAAGGGTTCGGGAAAGTCAAAGGCACGGAGGAAAGGATCCAGCGAATTGCGGATCACCTGCACGTAGACGCTGCGCCGGGGTACGTTGCCCGGCACCGAAGCCCCATAAAGACGCTCGTCTAGACGTCCCGAAACCTGCAGCATCGCATCGCGAATCGCCTCCGCTTCCAAACGACGTACATTGGCATGGGAAAGCCAGCGGTTCTCTGGATCCCGCTGCTGGGCGGCGGACGAAGGTCGGCTGGCAAGCTGCCAAGTGCGGGAACGGGTGATCAACCGAATCATCTGCTTCAGCGACCAGTCTTCTTCCACCAGCCGCGCGGCCAAATAATCGAGCAGCTCCGGATGCGTCGGTTCCTCACCCAGACGTCCGAAGTTGTCCGGAGTCCGTACCAGCCCGCTGCCAAAGAGATGGTGCCACAAACGATTGACAATCACGCGGCGGGTCAGCGGATTGTCGTCGCGCACCAGGTCCTCGGCCAGTTGCCGGCGGCCGCTGCGAGGTGATTCGTACGGCGCGGGATCGATCGCGGATAAGAACCGCCGCGGCACCGGATCGCCCGGTTGCTTGTGATCCCCGCGAATCAACAATGGCTGGTCGCGTCCCCGGGCCTCGTCCAGCCCCACCACACGGGTGGGGACCGGAACGTCCGCCTCCAAACGTCGGTAGTCCTCGATCAACGGCCGAGCGGAAGGTAGCGCGTTCAAGCTATTCGGCAGCAGGCCTTGTCGGAGGGAAGCGTCGAGTAGTTCGGCCTGCACATCATTCGCCTCCCCGTCGCGCCAGGCCCGGATCGCCTCGGCGATCACCGCTTCGACCGCCGTTGCCCCTGCCTCCCAGGAGGCCGGCGGTTCGCCC
>CAYNVI010000093.1:0-11656 GCA_964400585.1 uncultured Pirellulaceae bacterium
GGGCGGTTCGCAAGTTCCGCGTGCGGGCCGGCAGCCGTGTCAGTTTTCTGCACGACGGCCGACGGTTGGAAGGGCGCGTCAACCGGATCACCCGGCGGGCGACCGTGCTGGTCGCCGATCGCCGCGGGGAACCCTTCAGCGATGGGCAACGCTACCGCCGCTATTACGTCCCCTTGGAACGCTTGACGTTGCTTGCCTAAGCGATGGGCGGCGCAGCGCTGCGCGATCAAAACTCGACGGGTTTGTCGCGCGGCTCCCTCGGGGGAGGAGCGAGCGATTGGGGGGAAAACGCAGCTTCCTGGCATCGGGTTTGCATTCTCCGGAGGGAGTTAGGCTCCGGTCAGCGACGCCGCGAAGGTGAGCTCGCGGCCGGGGCCTTCCTGAGCGACGGGTCGCGCGAGCTCCGCGTGCTCGCACGAGGCGCCTGCTTGCCGCTGCTGGTTGTCCCTTTTTACTTCAGACAGGATGTTTCCATGAAAACGCTTCACCTCACATTCCTCGCCGTGCTTTTCGGCTTCCTCGGCTCGGCGATCGCTCCGCCACGGGCGAGCGCCGCGGAGTTGCATCCCGAGCATGTTCCCGCCGATGCCAAGTGGTTGCTTTATTACGACGTCGAGCAGATCCTCGGTTCCAAGCTGATCGAGGAAGCCCGCGAAGCCCGCCCCGACTTGGCCAAGGCGCTGCGACAATGGTTTGAAGGTCAGTACGGAGTCGATCCCCGCCAGGACTTGCGCAGTGTGACCTTGTTCAGCCGAAGCTATCGTTCCTACACCGGAACGGTCATCCTGCACGCGGATTACGATCCCCGTAAAGTTGAAGCGGACCTCCGCAAGAATGACACTTTGTCGACCGAGACCTGGCAGGGGAAAACACTTTACACGGTCACCCTGGCCAAGCATCGGCATGGCCAAGGCGGTGGCAAGCGAGCGGGTAAACATGATCGATCTGGCGGCAAGCAGATGACGATCGTGCTGGCCGACGAGGAAACGATCGTGCTGGCCTCATCGCGGAAAACCGCCAAACAGACGCTACGGCTGCTCGCCGGAGATGCCCCTTCGCATGCCAGTCAGCCGCAAGCTTCGCAGTTACTCGCCGGAGATTGGCAGGGAGCCGCCATGTATGGAGCTGCCGTCGACCTGGAAGCCGTAGAGAAAAGCAAAGCCCCCTTGCCAGTGCTCAGTCAGCACGAACGGATCACCTGGACCTTCCGCGGCCGCGACGGGATGTTATCGGAAGAGGCCCGCCTGGTTGCCAAGTCTCCTCAGGTGGCCAAGCAGGTCGAGCAGATGGTTCGGGGCATCGTGGCCTACGAGCGACTCTGGGCCGGCGACAGCAAGCCCCTCAACACGCTGATCGACGGGGTTTCGATTTCCCGGGAAGGGAAGCAAGTGCATGTTCGTTGGAAAGCGAAAAACGACGTGGTGCTAAACGCGATCGATGACCTGCAAAAACGCTTTGCCCATTGGAAACCGGCCTGGACCCTCCTGGCTTCACCGAACGGGTCGTAATCGCGGCAACCTCTGTGAAAAGCTTGCGCTCCGGGGACTCCATAACCGGCTTGGCAGGACGCGGCGTGCGAACGCTGCTGATTCCCAACACGGCCGCTACGGTTCAGGCGGCAGGGTTTTGTCGCCGGCGCGCAGGCTGGGCGGAGAAAGGTGTGCCAAGCTGGGAAGGCAAACTCGGAAGGCTGCGGTGTCGGGGCAAGTCGGCGATGTTGCGCCGACTGAGCCTCGGCTTGGTCCTTACCCCCGCCCGTTCGTGGTAACCTGGGCGAGACGGCAGCGTGTTTCGCGCGCTGCTGGAGGATGGGATCGCTGGAAAAGCTTCGTCTGATGAAAAGCCCGGTGAAATCCGTGGGGCATTTTAACCGCACAAACATGTCGCGATCCCGGGCGGCAGACGACCGGCCAACGCACGACCTCTTGGAGAAGCCGCTGATGAGTTTCCTCTGTTGGGCTTCCCCTCGTCAGCACGGCAAGGGACTTGTCTCCCGCCGCGCCCCAGTCCTTCCGCATCGCCTGGTTCTGCCGCAGCTGTTGGGGGTGCTGTTTGTGGGGGGAATGGTGCTCGCAATCGGAGATCCGCGGCGGGCAGGCGGTGAGGAACCACCGAACTTGATCGTGGTCTTGACCGATGATCAAGGCTATGGCGACGTGGGTTGCTTCGGGTCGGAAAAGATCGCCACGCCCCACTTGGATCGGATGGCGGCCGAAGGGACCAAGCTGACGTCTTTCTATGTGGCCGCGCCGATCTGTACGCCGACACGAGCGGCGCTGATGACCGGCTGCTACGCCTCGCGGGTCGGTTTGGAAACGCCGTTGCACGTTTATGATCGTGCAGGGCTTCATCCCGACGAGCGGACGATTGCTGAAGCACTCCAGCAGCTCGATTACCGCACCGGCTGTATCGGCAAGTGGCATCTGGGGCATCGGCCCGCGCACTATCCGACGCGGCATGGGTTCGATGTTTATTGGGGCACGCCGCTGGGACACATGTTCGATCGCCCCGAAGTGGGACGCGCTGTCGGCGATGCGTCGGACCTGTTTCTCGATCAGGAAGTGGAGATTCCGTTTCCCGCACACGAGGTGCTAACGCAAAGCATTACCGAGAAGGCCGTCGAGTTCATTCACGATCACCGCGACCAGCCGTTCTTCTTGTTCGTCTCCCACCCGCTGCCTCACGAACCGCTGGCTGTCAGCGAATCGTTTGCCGGACAGAGCGCCGCTGGGCTGTACGGTGACGTGATCGAGTGCCTCGATTGGAGCATCGGGCAGATCCTGGAGGCGATTGACCAGCACGGCTTGGGAAAGAACACGATCGTGGTGTTCACGTCCGACAATGGACCCAAGCAGGGGCATGGTTCGGCAGGTCCACTGCGAGGGTTCAAGCATCAACCGTATGAAGGAGGCGTCCGCGTGCCATGCATCGTCTGGGGGCCCGGAAGGGTTCCAGCGGGAAGCACTCTTGACGAGATTGCCACGATCATGGACCTGTATCCCACCTTCGTCACGCTTGGCGGCGGTCAGGTCTTCGGGAAGCAGGCACTCGACGGCCGTGATCTCTTTCCCTGGTTGCTGGGCGACCAGCAGACGGCGGGGCCCCACCGGGAATTCTTCTACTTCGTGCGTCACGGCGTGCTAGCTGGCGTTCGTCAAGGCCGCTGGAAGCTGTTATTGCAATCCGCCCAGCCCGCTGAGTTGTACGACTTGCAATCAGACTTGGCGGAGTCGCATAACGTCGCTGCGGAGCGTCCTGAAATCGTCGGTCAGCTCCAGCAGCGAATGGCGGAGTTCGAACGTCAAATTCAACAAACGCGTCGCGGTCCCGCAGGACGATATCGGCCCTGATGCAGCGCGGCCGTCAGGCAGCCTCGGCTCGCTGACGGCCCGCGCGGTTCGCTTCGGGCTGGCCCCCCGTGTCGATCCTCCAGCCGGCCGGCCCCACCTCCAGCCAGCCGGCCCTAGCGGCGCAGGCCCCCCCGGCGGCAAAAGGCAGGAACCAACTTTGCCCGCCGGCGGATCAGCGCGCCTGTCGCAGCCGCCGACGTCGTGCCAGGACCGTCGCGCAGCCGCCGATCCCGAACAATGCCAAGCTTGACGGCTCGGGGACGGGCGCCACGGAGTTGGCATCGACGAAAGCAGCTTGTGCTTCAGCCGCCGTAGCCCCGAAGGCCAGATCATAACTGAACGAAGTCGTCTCGCTGGCCGCGAGTAAGGTTCGGAGCCCAATGTGAGTCCCGCGATCGACGTACGTGTCGTTCCCGTCGATGGGACTGGCAAAAAAGCTGTTCAGAGAAGAACCGGAGGAGATCTGAAAGGGGTTGCCAGAAGCCACGGTAACGCGAGGATCGAGGGATCCCGCGATCACGGTGTCCTGGATCGGTCCTCCGTCAAGGCGGGCCTGACCGACGACGCCCCCGGCTAGGGCGAAAACGTCATTGTGCGTGCGCGGCCCAAGGCCTTGCGGTGTTCCCTGATCGGGGTCGAACGTGTCAAAATAGGACAGGTTGAGGGAGCTGCCATTGTTGGTGAAGCTTGTCGACACCCGCAGAAGATTGCAAACGGGGTCTGCAAACGGGGTCAGTGCAAACGGGGTCAGTGCCTTTGCGAAGGGGGCGGGGAGCGCCTGCGCTGCTGGGACAACCAGCTCCGGGGGAGGCAGCAGCCGCCAGGGCGACCGCCGCTGCGGGGTGGCGCACGCTGCGTCGGCTGCAGTTGGCATCCTTGTTGCTTGCAGTTGCTTTGGAGAGGGCGGCAGCGCGCTCCCGGAGACGCGGCGTGCTGCGGACGATTCGCCGACGCGATTCCGCCGCTGTACGAGCGACCTCCCCGAAAACAACGGCAAGCAGGCCGCCACGTCACGATTTCCCCTCCAGCGTCAGAAGAGCCTCATTGTGAGCGAACCAGGATTCACGCTCTGGAGCCCAAACCTTTCCCCCGGGGTCGCCATTGCTGACGGACACAGCTGCCAGGGCAGCAATCAGGCGCCGCAGTTGCAGGGAATTCATACGCCCGCGGGAACCGTCAGGTCTGCCTTGATCGTCCCCGATCCTGATGCCCCCTTCCGGCCACATGCTTGGGTAAACCGAATGGACGGGCACCGTTGAGCGAGCCCCCGACTGATCCGAAACCGGTGAAGGAGCCAGATGATGGATGCCTCGAAGACAAAAGGCTTTCACGAACGATTGCTTGCCGAACAGAAGCGGTTGAGGCATGAGATTGAAAGCCAGGCGGAATCCCGTCTCGAAGCCGTGAAGCAACCCCATGAACTGTCGCATCTGCCAAGCCATCCGGCCGACCAAGATGCCGAAGGGCTGGAGGCGGATTTGTCGGTCGAAAAGACGCTGCGAGACGAACTACGCGCGGTCGACGAAGCGCTTGAACGGATCCGCAACGGGGAGTACGGCGACTGTCGACGGTGCGGCAAGCCGATCAGCAGCCAACGGCTCGATGCATTGCCGTTCACGCCCTATTGCCTCGAATGCGAACGCGAAGCAGAAGCCGGAGGCGCTGCCGAGCCACGCAGCTAACGCAGCACCTGTCCTTTTAGCCCGATCGCCCCGACCGGCAGCAACGCTGCGAGCACCGGGGGCGATTTCACCACCTACCCCTAAGGCGATAGCCATGCAACTTTACTGGAATTACATCGGCTGTGATCAGTCGCAACAGGCAGCGATCGCGGAAGCGTGTCAGTCGCGGCAGGCGGAGCTTGAGGCGAAAGTCGACCTGATCGGTGGCGACCAGGGCAGCCCCCTTGTGGTGACGGTCGAACGTGCGGATGCGGCCTCGCCCGCTTGGTTGATGCAGGCTTCCTACTACGCCCCGCGGGGACACAGCACGGTCGCCGCCCGCGCGGATGAGATGTTGGAAACCCTCGACCGTCTGGTCGGGGCTTTGTCACAACGGATTGATGAGCAGGCCGATCAGCCGCTCTCGGTCAGCGAACGACGACGAGGGCTCAGCGGTTTCCTGCCTTTCTTGCAATCGTTCCGCCGGGAAGGTATGAGCCGAGAGTTCATTGCCATGCTCAGTTCACTCGCCGGCTCGCTGCATCGTTACCTTGGCCGTGAAATGTGGACCCGCCGTTCGCTGGGAGAGATCCCCGCCGGGCAAACGAGCCCCCAGGAGATCATGGACAGCGCTCTTCTCAAAGCCTGGGAACGATTCGACCAACGCGATGACCAGCAACCGCTCGACGCCTGGCTCGTCCGCTTGATGGAGGAAAGTCTCGATGAATTGGCACAGCCGACGGCGGAGCGATCGTTGGAAGAACGGCGGCCTGCACCGACGACCGAGCCGCACGAGACGCAAACCTTCGAGACCGTTGAGCATGTGAGCGAGTCGGAGACGATGGCCTTGGCGAGGACGATCGCGGAGCAGCCAGACGTCGACCCTTGGAACCGCTTGGACGTGGAAACCAAGCAAACGCGGCTGCACGCGATGCTCCGAGGCCTTTCACGCGAGCAACGACAAGCCTTGATGCTGGAGGCGCTCGAAGGATTCAATGAAACCGAGATCGCCGACCTGCAATCCCGTTCGGTCGAGGCGGTCGTCGGGGACCTCGACGAGGCGAAGCGGTCGGTGCGAGAGATGTTTACCGAGCAAGATTACCCCGAAGTCCAGGAACAACTGGAACAGGAAGCCCTCGCGCGTCCCCGCCGCTCGCATCGCACGTAAAGCGCCTTTTTTCTCTTCCGAGAGCATGCGGGGGCAGTCTCTCACAGCGGCTCGGGGCCGAGGAAGTAAAGAGCGCGAGGGACGAGCCGTTGATTCCGGCCCTGTTTGCTCGGCCCCGCGGGTGCTACAACGCCTCATGCTTCCTGATCCAGCGTCTGCCCACCCGAGGAACATCGTGACTGGCTTAACTTTCAGAGTGCTCGTGATTGTGTTGGCGGTATCCTGCCGCGTGAGCAGTGCGTCAGACCAGCTCAACATTTTGTTGATCACGGCCGACGACCTGGGGATTCAGCTCTCTTGCTATGGCGATCCGATCGCCCAGACAACGCACATCGACGAACTGGCTGAGCATTCGGTCCGGTTTCAAACGGCGTACGTGAGCCAGGCGTCTTGCAGCCCGTCTCGGTCCACGATGTTTACGGGCTTGTACCCACACGGAAATGGTCACTATGGGTTGGCGAATGCCAACGTCGGCTTTCAGCTTCATCCGGAACTGTACGATGCCTTGTTGCCCAACGTGCTCAAGCGGGCCGGCTATCGCACGGGGATCATCGGCAAACTGCACGTGAACCCCGAAGGCCGGTTTCGATTCGATATGCGGCAAGGCGACGGATTCGGGAGCCGGCAGGTCAGGAAGCAACTGCAATACGCCAGGGAATTCGTGAGCCAAGCGAAGGATCGTCCCTGGTTTCTGATGTTCAACTTGTTTGATCCCCACGTCGCGCGAGATCGTCTGCCCGGCGGTCGACGAGGCCCGCAGTACTTCCCCGATCAAGTGGGAGGATTGCCACAAGAGGTGCTGACCGCAGAGGATGTCCCCCCCTGGCCTTGGCAGCAGATCGATTCGCCGGCCCAGCGGACCAAGATCGCCGGCTATTACAACTGCGTGCACCGCATCGACGCGGCGATCGGAATGCTGACGGATTGGCTGCGGGAAAGCGAACAGTGGGACGAGACATTGATCATCTTCCTGGGAGATCACGGACCACCGTTTGCGCGCGGGAAAACCAGTTGTTACGAAGCGGGCCTGCGCGTCCCCTTCTTGGCGCGCTGGCCAGGAGTGTCCCAGCCCCATGTCTCGGACCGGCTGGTCGGGAGTGTCGACATCTACCCCACGATCCTGGACGCGGCGGGTGTCGACCCGCCCAAGCGACTCGATGGACGCTCGCTGAGGCCTGTTTTGGCAGATCCGGAATCGGCTGAATGGCGGACGACGTTGGTTGGGGAATTCCACTTCCACGGCGCCGCGCCCTTTTTCCCGAGACGCGCCATTACCGATGGCCGCTTCAAGTTGATTCACAACCTTCGCGCCGGCGAAGTGTCGGCTTCGCCTTCGGTCGATGGTGACCAAGCCCCTGTTTTGGCGAAGCAGTTGGATCCCGATCACCCCGCCAGGGAGGCCATGGAGCGCCTGCAGGATCCCCCCGAGTGGGAGTTGTACGATCTCCAGGAGGATCCACACGAGTTTGTCGAGCTGTCGAATGACCCCACCCGGGCCGCTGAGACGCGTCGCTTAAAACAGGCGTTACGCGATTGGCAAGCGCGGACCGAGGACCCGTTTACCGATCGCGCGTTCCGTGACCGCGTGGAGAAGAAGTATCGGAAAGCAGCCAACTGAACGGCCGCTGCTTGGTCGCGGCCCGGGACCGCCGAATCGGCCTGCAGAGGCGGCGGAGGGGGCGGTCCGCGGCACGGCAGGCCAGCGGGTCATCTGCTGCACGCCTGCCAGGACGAAGGCTAAAATGAAGGGCTTCAAACAGCAGTGTCTGATGGGTTTTCGAATGACAAGCAAAGATTCGCGTTTTCTCCGTGCCGCCGTCGCTGCGCTCGTGCTGGGTGTGGGGTTGGTTTCCCCCCGTACTGGCACGGCCCAGTCGGCGGATGGGGGCACCTTGGTGGACCACCAGGCAGAGGCCCAGAAGTTCTTTGGTGAACAGGTCACTCCATTTATCAAGACGTATTGCCTGGAGTGCCACCAGAACCGGCGACCGACGGAAGCCGGACTGACCTTCACCCCGGCCTTGAGGAGTCCAGGGCATCCCGCCTTCACCGAGAAGTGGAAGAAAGCGGCTGCCCGGGTCAAGGCGCACGATATGCCGCCGGAAGGGTTGGAGCAGCCGAGCGAAGAAGAACGTCAGATGTTCCTGCAATGGCTGGACAAGGTCAAGTATCTCAGCCCCAAGGAGCCGGGACCGTTTGTCATCCGGCGATTGACCAAAACGGAATACGGCAACACGCTGCACGATCTGTTTGGGGTCGATCCGGCGATCGCCGATGGCTTGCCGGACGAGGTCAGCGGCGAAGGATATCTCAATTCACTCTCACCGCTTCAGCTCGAGCAGTATCTTTCGATCGCCGAGGAATCGCTGGATCAGGTTTTTGCAGCGGACGATTCCCCGGCTACCGAGTTGCGGCAGCGTCTGTTGGGTGGAGCTCCCGCTGCCGGCGAGGATGCGCAGGCGAAGGCGCGAAAAATCGCCGCGTCGCTGGCGAAGCAAGCCTACCGACGGCCGGCCTCCGATGCCGAGGTCGAGGTGCTGCTGGATGTATTCGAACTGGGACAAAGAAACGAGCTGTCTTACCCGGCTTCCCTGCGTTTGATGCTCAAGGCGATGCTGGTTTCGCCTCAATTCCTCTTCATCACGCCGGCGCAAGCCTTCGATACCGAGGCCGAAATTGTCGCGCTTGATGATTATCAACTCGCCTCGCGTTTGTCCTACTTGCTGTGGGCCACGATGCCTGACGAGGAGCTGATGGCCGTGGCGGATGCCGGCAAGTTGCACGAGCTGCCGATCCTGGAAGCGCAAGTGAAACGGATGCTCGAGGATCCTCGTTCTCGTGCCCTCTTCGATGGGTTTGGCACCCAGTGGCTCCGCCTGGGAGATTTGCAGAGCAAAGCGTTTGATCCTCACAAGTTCCCGGAAATGGACAGCGAGATGCGGGCGGCGATGTATGACGAAGTGCGGCTGTTTTTCGAGGACATCGTCCGCGAGAACCGCAGCGTCGCCCGTTTTATCGATAGCGACTACACGTTCGCGAACGAAAAATTAGCCGCGATCTATGGTCTGGCGGAGACCGTCAGCGGCCGCGAGATGCGGAAGGTTCAACTGACCGACGCCAATCGCGGAGGGATTTTGGGGATGCCTGGCGTGCTGGCGGCAACCTCGTTTCCCAACCGTACCAGCCCCGTGAATCGTGGCGTGTGGGTGTTGGAACAGGTGCTGGGAGACCACGTGCCAGCCGCCCCGCCAGACGTTCCGGCGTTAGAGAACCAGGACCAACAGTCCATTGCCCAGCTGACGCTCCGCGAGCGCACCGAACTGCACCGCTCCAACCCGGTTTGTGCAAACTGTCATCGGTTGCTCGACCCGATCGGATTTGGTCTGGAGAATTTCAACGCCATCGGCCAATGGCGCGACCAGGATGATAACGGCGAGCCGATCGATGCGACGGGGGAACTTCCCGGTGGAATTCGTTTTTCCAGTCCCCAGGAATTAAAAACCATGATCGCGGGACGCCTGGATGACTTTTCTCGCAATCTGGTGGAGGAATTATTAGCCTACGCCTTATGCCGCGGGCTGGAAGGCTACGACGAGATTGTGGTCGATGACTTGATGGAAGAGATCGCTGAGGATGGCTACCGCATGCAGACGCTGGTTACCGCCGTCGTCACCAGCTATCCCTTCACCCATCGTCGAACCGAGTGATCGAAGTCGGGAAAGACGACGTCGGGAAACAAATGAACAGACCGGGGGACGGAATTCCGACCTGGTCCAACGCGGCGACCGACGACGCGGTCGGTCGTCCAACGGATGGTTTTTTTATCTGCAACGCCCCGGAAGCACCCTCCCATGTCCAAAAATAAATTCATCGCTCGTCGCGCTTACCTGAAAGGTGCGGGAGCCGCGCTTGCTTTGCCCCTGCTGGATGCGATGGGCTGGGCCGAAGCCAGCGAGAAACAAGCGTACAAACCGCCGGTTCGACTCGGTTTCATGTACATGCCGCACGGGGTGATCATGGATCAATTCTGGCCCAGCGATGCGCAGAGTTTTCTGACGTCGCCGCCCCCCGCACTCGAATCGCTGCGGCCCGTGCTTGATCAGTGCCTCCTCATGAAGGGCATCGCGGGGGTTCCCAACGGTCCTTATCGCGGAGCGCCCCACGCCCTCGAACTCTCGACGTGGCTGACGGCGGCCTTGCCCGATCCGGACAAGCGGGACGAGATCAGCATCTCGATTTCCGCTGATCAGATCGCGGCCAATTCGCTGGGGGCCTTCACCACCCTGCCCTCGCTTGAACTTGCCACGATGCCGCAAACGTGGAAAGAAAACCAAGCAGGGCTGAACGAAGCTTACTATTCGCACTGCAGCTTTCGCTCTCCGACCCAGGCGGTGCCGGCCGAGACCAATCCCCGCAACGTCTTGAATCGCCTGTTTCAGCAGCAGGACCCCGGCAGCGGAGGGGCCGCGAAAGGGATGAGCCCGCTGGACCGCAGTATGTTGGACGTGGTTCTCGGCGGTGCCCGAGACCTGCGACGCACATTGGCGCCGACCGACCGGCGGAAGCTCGACGAGTATTTGGACAGCGTACGTTCGGTGGAGCGGCGGATTGCCGCGATCGAATTGCGTCAACAGGAGGCGGCGCTGGAGAAGGCGGGTGTCCGATCGAGCCGCCGCCACGAAGCCGATTCTCCGCCGATCGAGATCAAGATTCCGGAAGGCGATCGCCGCAGCGAGTACATGCAGGTGATGTGTGACCTAAACGTACTGGCCTTTCAGACCGACACCACCCGGGTCTGCACCTATATTGGTTCGACGCCGAACGGGGTCTCTTATCCGGAACTCGGCTTCAACGACCAACATCATTCGACGACGCACCACAACCATCAGCAGGAGAAGGTTGACAAAGTGGCCGCCATCACGGCGTTCAACATCGAGCAGTTCGCCTACATGGTGAAGAAGATGCATTCTCTGCGGGAAGGCGACGGGACGTTGTTGGACAACTGCATCATGATGTGGGGCTCCGGTCTTGAAGACGGCAACAAGCATAGGCGGGAAAACCTGCCCTTCATCCTGGCGGGACGCGGAGGCGGTTCGGTGAAGACCGGTCGGTTCTTGCCGGACGTGAAGGGAAATCAGGGCGATTTGCTCACCACCTTGCTGACCTGCACCGGGATCCCGCTGGATCGTCCCCTGGGAATCGCCACGAAAGAGCTTCCCGAGATCCGAGCCACTTCCTGAAGCAACGTGATTCGCTGGTGTCTTTGGCTGGCGTCTCGCTGATCGTGGCGATCTCCTGAACCGGCCATTTTAAGCCCCAGGCCCGCCTGAGCTCCGGTCACCACGTCAGTTCCTGGCAGGAGCGAGCGAGTGTAGAGCCATTGTCCTCAATTGCTCCGAAACAATTGGGACAATTGTTCTAGAAAGGGTATATCTCCGATCGTGCGTTTGAGCTTGCCGGTCAGTTCATTCGCGGCC
>CAYNVI010000094.1:0-11632 GCA_964400585.1 uncultured Pirellulaceae bacterium
CTGGGGTTGGCCGATCGTCAACTTTGTGTTTTGGGTCGGGATCGGGCACGCCGGCACGTTGATCAGTGCGATTTTGTTCCTGTTCCGGCAGGAGTGGCGGACGAGCATCAATCGGGCGGCCGAGGCGATGACGATTTTCGCCGTCGTCTGTGCCGGCTCGTTTCCGGGGATCCATGTCGGCCGCGCCTGGCTTGCTTACTGGTTGGCTCCCTACCCCAGTTTGAATCTGTGGATGTGGCCCCAGTTCCGCAGTCCGCTGCTGTGGGACGTGTTTGCGGTCAGTACCTACGGGACGGTTTCAGCGCTCTTCTGGTACATGGGGATGATTCCCGATCTGGCAACCTTTCGGGATCGCTCGAAAAACAAATATCGCCGGCTGGCATATGGGATCCTGGCGCTCGGTTGGTCGGGTTCTTCCCGCCACTGGATGCGCTATGAGAAGGCCTACGCTTTGTTGGCGGCTTTGGCGGCCCCGCTGGTGCTCAGCGTGCACACGATCGTGTCGTTTGACTTTGCGGTCAGTCAGGTGCCGGGCTGGCACACCACGATCTTTCCTCCCTACTTCGTCGCGGGGGCGATCTTCAGCGGTTTCGCGATGGTGTTGACCCTGATGATTCCGGCGCGTTCGCTGTTCGGGTTGGAAAAGCTGATCACGCTGCGGCACTTGGAAAACATGTGCAAGATCATCCTGGCGACCGGATCGATCGTCGGGCTGGCTTACGGAACGGAGTTCTTCATCGCCTGGTACGGTCAAGTTCCCGAAGAGAAGTTCGCCTTCACCAACCGGGCCTTGGGGCCGTACTGGTGGGCGTACTGGATCATGATCACTTGCAACGTGGTCAGTCCCCAGTTGTTCTGGATCCGGAAATTCCGGACCACGCCGATCCTGATTTTCATCGTGTCGATCTTCGTGAACATCGGCATGTGGTTCGAGCGATTCGTGATCGTGGTCACCAGTTTGTCGCGCGATTACCTGCCGAGTGCCTGGGGTTACTTCGAACCGACGTGGGTCGGCTGGGGCATGCTGGTCGGCTCGTTTGGCCTCTTTTTCACGCTGTTTCTGCTGTTCTGCCGGTTGATGCCGGTGGTCAACATGGCGGAGACAAAGGCCACGCTCGCCCACGAACTCCACGTGCGACACACCGTGTCCGCGAGCGACGAAGCCAAGCATTAACCTGGGGGCCCGCCTGGGCCCCAGGACGTTCGCCGGTCCGCCGGTGAGATTCGAGATCAACGTTATTCAAGAGCCAGGACCCTCAGGTAATCGACCACCTATGTCGGATAAAGCCAAACACGAACCGAAGCTGCATGGCGTGACCGCCGAGTTCGATTCGGTCGAGAGTCTGCTGACTGCGTGCGAACGGGTTCGCGATGCCGGTTACAAACTGACCGATGCGTTTACTCCGTTCCCCGTACACGGGGTCGACAAGGCGTTGGGTATCAAGCCGACCGGGCTCCCCTGGATCGTGCTCGGCGGCGGCGTCACCGGTTGCCTGATCGGGCTGGCCATGCAGATCTGGATGAATGGGATCGATTATCCCTACATCATTTCGGGGAAGCCCTATATCAGCTTGCCGGCATTCATCCCGGTCGCTTTCGAGTTGACGATTTTGCTCGCTTCGTTCGGCGCCTTTTTGGGAATGCTGGCCCTCAACAAGCTGCCGAGGTTCAGCAATCCCGTTTTCACGAATCCGCGATTCGACCGCGCCACGGATGATCGTTTCTTCTTGTACATCGGCGCCGAGGACGAGCGATTCGATCTCGCAGGCGTGCGGCGGCTGCTGGGCGATTGCCAGTCGCTGGAAGTCGCCGACGTGGTCGAAGACGACACGCCGTCGAGGATGCCGCGGTTCATCATGCCGGTCCTTGGGTTCCTGGCCTTGTTCGCGCTGGTCCCCCCGTTGGTTATCGCCCGGATGCGGGTGACGGAAAGCGGCAGCCCGCGCTTCCATGTCTTCTACGACATGGATTTCTCCCCTTCCAAGGATGCCCAGCAGCTGACTTCGCTGTTTGCGGATGGGCGGGCCATGCGTCCCGATGTTCCCGGCACGATCGCCCGAGGCGAACTGCGTTACGACGCCAACTTCCAGACCGGCATCGACCTCGCCGAACTCGCCAAAATTGACCCGGTCCGCGCGGCACGGTTGGTCGGGTTGCCGCAGGAGACGGACGAAGGTGAGGCGACGCCTGCGGAGGATCCGCCCGTGAATGGTGAGGAGGGCGACCAGCCGGCAGTCGAGGAACCGGCGGCCGAGGAAAAGGACGCTGGCGAACAGCCTGCCGACGAACAGCCGCCCGAGGAAAAAGCATCCGACGAAAAGCCGGCTGAAGAAAAACCGGCCGAGGAAAAAGCCTCCGACGGAGAATCGGCTGAGGAGAAACCGGCTGGCGAAGAACCGGCTGAGGAAAAACCAGCGGACGAAGCACCGGCCGAAGACAAACCGGCCGAGGAAAAAGGCTCCGACGACGCGCCTGCGGAGGAACAACCTGCTGGCGACGAGCCGATGGACAACAAGTCAGACGCAGCAGCGGCCGAAGCACAGCCGGCCGCTGGCGAGCCAGCGGAACCGATGGAGAAAGCGGCCGACGAGACGACCGAAGCGGCACCGCCCGCAGAGGAAGGAGCCGCGCCGGCTGCGGCGGTCGACCTGACCCCTTGGCTGGACGAAATCCCGGTCGATGTGACCACGGGGTTATTGGAAAAGGGGCAGCAGCAATTCGACATCTATTGCGCGGTCTGTCATGGGGCCGATGGCAGCGGCAACGGGCTGGTCAACCGGCGGGCTCAGAAGATCCTGTCCCAATGGTGGGTCCCTCCTTCTTCGCTGCACGATCCGACGCTGTACGAGGACGCCTATCCCAACGGCAAGTTGTTCAGCACGATCACCCACGGGATTCGCAAAATGCCCGGCTACGGGTCGCAGATCGAGACCAAAGATCGTTGGGCGGTGGTGGCTTACGTTCGCGCGTTGCAGCGCAGCCGCAATGCACAGGTCGACGATGTTCCGGCCGACCGTCGCGAGGCGCTGTTGCAGGAGCAGGCAGAGGTCCGTGCTGCCTTGGAGCAGGCGGCGGCAGAAGCCCGCGCCAAGCAGAACGAGGCGCAAGCCGATGAAACCCCAGAAAATGCCGATCAGTAACGATCGGCACCGTCCTTTCTTTCCCGCGTAACGCCCTCACCCATCAGACGCACTCGGATGAGTCACTCAGAACAAACGGTTCGGACGAAAGCCCCCGACGATCCCTCGATCAACCTGCCTGCCAGCCTGTCCGGCTTGCGGATGCCGCTGTTGGTTGTGGGGATCATCCTGTTGGTCTCGGGGGTGCTGATCGCTGGGTTGACCTCCGACGGTTGGCGGTTGGCGATGACCGCGTACCTGACCGCCTTCATGTTCTTTACGACGATCAGTCTGGGGGGACTGTTCTTTGTGATCGTCCAGCATTTGACGCGGGCCGGATGGAGCGCGACGGTGCGGCGGGTCAGTGAATTGCTGGCTGCGATGCTTCCGGTTGCCGCGATTTTGTTCCTGCCGATCCTGGTCGCAGTCTGGACCAACGGCACGCTGTACGACTGGAGCAATCCCGCCTTTGGCGCCGAGCACCACATCCCCGAGCCGGTTTGGACCGCCAAACTCTCCTACCTCAACGCCCCTTTCTTCACGGTCCGGGCCATTATCTACTTTGCGGTTTGGATCGGACTGACGCGATTCTTCGTCGGTTCGAGCCAACGGCAGGATGAGACGGGCGAGGTCCGGCTGACCGAGCGGATGCAGTTTTGGAGCGGTCCGGCGATGATCCTGTACGCTTTTGCGCTGTCTTTCGCGGCCTTCGACTGGGTGATGTCGCTGGCCCCGATGTGGTTCAGCACCATGTTTGGCGTCTATATCTTCACCGGCGGGGTGTTGGCCGGTTTAGCGGCGAGCTCCGTGCTGGTCTTCCTGTTCCAGAAACAGGGAGCCCTCCGCGAGGAAGTGACCGTCGAGCATTATCACGATTTGGCGAAGCTGACTTTTGGCTTCGTGGTGTTTTGGGCTTACATCGCCTTCAGTCAGTATATGCTGATTTGGTATGGGAACATTCCTGAGGAAACCGAGTGGTTTTACCATCGCGAATCGCATGGTTGGGCCGCGGTCGGCATCGCCTTGGTGCTGTGTCACTGGCTGTTGCCTTTCCTCGGACTGATGTCGATGTACGTTCGCCGCCGTCCGGGGTGGATCTGTTTCTGGGGCATCTTTTTGTTGGTGATGCACTACGTGGATCTTTATTGGGCGATCATGCCCGAAGCGTCGACGGACGGTCCCATCGGACCGATGGCTGGGGGGGTCGGGCTGGTGTCCGCCTTGTTGTGCCTTGCCGGGATGGGCGGTTTGTACCTTGGCGGCGTGATCATGAGAGCGTCGTCGACGCCGCTGGTCGCCGTCCGGGATCCGCGATTCAAGACGGCGCTCGCGTTCGAAAATCACTGAGTCGCTATCAATTTCCGCTCTCCGGGGGTGCCTTTCGACATTCCCGCTTTGTCTTCAGCCGTACAAAACGCTCATGACCGATTACCAGCTCAACAACAAACAGATTTTCACGGTCGCGATCGTTTCGGTCGCGGTCACGTTCATCACGATCCTGGCGTGTCAGGTGGTCTACTACGCGTTGCGCAGCCAGTTCCAAGCAAGCGTGCAGGCACGCAGCGAGTACCGCATCGGGAACGAGGCGTTGGCGAGTCAGCGGGAGGAAATCGCTGACTTTGGCGTCGATGACGAAACGGGGCGGTTGGAGATCCCGATCCGCCGCGCGATGCAGTTTGTGGTGGAAAGTTCCAAAAAGCCTGCGGCCCAGGAGGAAGCAAAAGCGGATGAGGCCTAACGCACGATCCCACCGAGCCGACCCGCTGCTGCGGCCGCTGCTCGCCGTCTTCCTGGTCGGCTTGCTCGGCCTCGGCTCCTCTGCCTCAGCACAACTCAACAATGGAGTGCCGAAGCAGGTCGAGGGGGTCGATGTCGAGCAGCGTCTGGGGGAATCGCTTCCGCTCGATCGGATGGTGACCGACAGTATGGGGCGAAAGGTCGCATTTGGGTCGTTTTTCGACGAAACGCGGCCGGTGATCGTCACACTGAATTACAGCGACTGTCCGGTGCTCTGCAGCGTCCAGCTGAATCAGTTGACGCAGTCGATCAATCAGCTCGATCTGCAGCTCGGCGATGACTTTCAAATGGTCACGCTGAGTATCGACCCGCAAGAAGCGACCGAGAGGATCGCGGAAACGAAGGACTTGTACGTCGAGCAGTTGACGGAACAGCCAGGAGCTGCTGAAGGGTGGCACTTCGTCACGGCGGAGCCTGAGGTGATCGAGGCGATCACCGACGCGCTGGGGTTCCAATACAAGTATGACGAGCAAACGGGTCAGTATTACCATCCGGCGATGCTCGCTTTTGTCTCCCCCGACGGAGTCATTTCCCGATATTCGCTGAAGGTCGATTTCCCGCCCGACCAGATCAAGTTGGCTTTGCTGGAGGCAGCGGATGGGAAAATTGGTTCGGCGGTCGACAAGTTTGTGATGTGGTGTTTCAGCTACGACCCGGACCGCGGTCAATATACGGCAGAAGCTTGGAAGATCATGCGATTGGGAGGGTTGGTCACGGTTGCCGCCCTGCTGATTGGCATCACGCCCTATTGGATCGGGCGGCGATCCGCAGCGCCCAAATCCGCTCAAATCGAAGATGACAAGTCAGAGTTTGAAAATGAATCAGTTTGATCCCGGTTTGCTACTCGCCGACGCGAACGAAGGTCTGTGGTTTCCGCAGCAGGCTTCGACCTATTCGGGCGAGAGCGACAGCACGTTCGCCATGATCCTGTGGGTCAGCATCTTCTTCTTCGTGCTGATCGTCGCCTTCATGACCTTCTTCGCGGTGGCGTACCGCCAGAAGAAAGGGGGAAAGGCGACCAGTCGAGCGACGCACAATAACGTGCTGGAGATCACTTGGTCGGTGCTGCCCTGCTTCCTGCTGGTCGTGATGTTCGTCCGCGGCAGTTGGGGGTACCTGGAAATGCAGACGCCTCCGGAAGGAGCGGTCCAGGTCGACCTGAAAGCGTTCAAGTGGAACTGGACGATGGATTACGGCGATGGCGCCTTTCATCCCGAGCTGCACGTGGTGGTTGACCAGCCGACGAAGATGGTGATGCGATCCAGCGATGTGATTCACAGCTTTTTCGTGCCGGCGTTTCGGATCAAACGGGACATCGTTCCTGGCCGCTACAACGTGGCCTGGTTCGAAGCGACGCAAGCCAGCACGCAGGCCAGCGAGGAAGAACTCGCCGAAGCAAAGCGAGTTACCGAAGAGGAAGAGGGCGAGTGGGATTACGATCGCTGGCAGTTTACCCCGGAAGGTTACAGCTATTTCGACGTGTTCTGTGCCGAATACTGCGGTCGGGACCACTCGGCGATGCAGACCTATCTGGTCGTGCATGAGACGCAGGAAGATCTCGACGCTTGGATCAAGAAGATCAAGGCGCGGGGCGACGAGACGCCTATGGAGGTGTGGGGCCAGCAGCTTTACAACCAACGCGGCTGTGCCGGCTGCCACTCGGTCGACGGATCGACGCGCGTGGGACCGACGTTTCAGAACCTGTATGGGTCGACCCACCCCTTGACCGATGGCAGCTCGGTGACCGTCGATGAGCAATACATCCGCGAATCGATTTTGGAGCCGAAAGCGAAGATCGTGGCGGGCTACCAACCGGTGATGCCGAGTTACAAGGGCCAGTTGACGGATGATGACATTCAGTCGCTGATCGCCTACCTGCGGTCGATCAGCAGTCTGGGGACGGCGGCCGAGGAGTCGGCTGAGGGGGATGGTGAGGCTGCGTCCGCGGGGAACGGCGAGGGAAGTGGCGAAAGCGAATCACCGGCGTCCGGCGAATAACAGCATTGCCGCTGGTCGCGTGGCCTCTGGGAGGTCGCCCGACCGAGGTGGCGCGAACGCAATATTTATTTTTTTATATCAGCCATTTGAATCCTGCTTTAGCGATCCGCTCCAGCGGAGCTTCGTTAGAGAAGAGAAAAGGGGATATCCATGTCAGCGGGTTCACTCCCAGCATCGACGGGCGGCGTGCATGCCGGTCCGGTCTCCGATAGCGACAACTACCTGAAGGCCAATCGCGGGTTCATCAGCTGGGCCTTCACGCTCGATCACAAACGCATCGGGATGATGTACCTGGTAGGCGTGCTTTCCAGTTTCCTGATCGGGGGATTGCTGGCGATGATGATCCGCGCCCACCTGATGGCGCCGGATGGAGCGACCAATATCAGCAATGATGCCTACAACCAGATCTTCACCCTGCACGGGGCGATCATGGTTTTCTTGTTCATCATTCCCAGCATTCCGGCGGCCTTGGGGAACTTCCTGGTACCGGTGATGTTGGGGGCGAAAGATGTGGCGTTTCCCCGGATGAATCTTGGCAGTTTCTATCTGTGGGTCTTTGGGGCAATCTTCTTCGTGATGGCCTTGTTGACCAACGGGCTCGATACCGGCTGGACGTTCTACACCCCTTACAGCACGAGCACCGACACCTCCGTGGTGATGGCAACGTTCGGGGCCTTTATCCTGGGGTTCAGTTCGATCTTCACCGGGCTGAACTTCATCGTCACGATCAACACGATGCGGCCGCCTGGAATGACCTGGTTCCGGATGCCGTTGTTCCTGTGGGCGACGTATGCGACGAGCATCATCCAGGTGCTGGCGACGCCGGTGCTGGGGATCACGCTGCTGCTGCTGATCGCCGAACGGACGATGCACATCGGGATTTTCGATCCCGAGTACAACGGCGACCCGGTGACCTACCAGCACTTCTTCTGGTTCTACAGCCACCCCGCTGTTTACATCATGATCCTGCCGGCATTCGGAATCATCAGTGAACTGATCAGCGTGCACAGCCACAAAGGGATTTTTGGCTACCGCTTCATCGCCTATTCGTCGATCGCCATCGCCTTGCTGGGCTTCCTGGTATGGGGGCACCATATGTTCACCAGCGGGATGGCGGGGGTGACCACGATCATCTTCAGTGCGTTGACGTTTACCGTTTCGGTGCCGTCGGCGATCAAGGTCTTCAACTGGGTGGCCACGATGTACAAGGGAGCGATCAGTCTGACGACCCCGATGTGCTACGCCTTGTCGTTCATCTTCCTGTTCACAATCGGTGGTTTGACGGGGCTGTTTTTGGGTACGCTGAGCACCGATTTGCACCTGCACGATACCTATTTCGTGGTGGCGCACTTCCACTACGTGATGATGGGCGGGACGCTGGTCGCTTTCCTGGGGGGGCTGTTCCACTGGTGGCCAAAGATGACGGGGCGGATGTTCAACGAGGCGGCCGGTCGGCTCTCCGCCCTGGTCGTATTCATCGGATTCAACCTGACGTTTTTCCCGCAGTTCATCCTGGGCAGTCGAGGGATGCCGCGGCGGTACGCGACCTACGATCCCGAGTTCCAGTATCTGCACCAACTTTCCAGCATCGGCGCGTTCACGTTGGGGATCGGGTTATTGATCGCCGGCTTAGTCCTGTTGCATGGATTGTTCCGCGGCAAGTTGGCGCCGGCGAATCCTTGGGGCGGTGCGACGTTGGAATGGCACTGCAGCAGCCCTCCGCCCTACTACAACTTCAAGCATGCCCCGGTGGTGGGCGACCCCTACGAGTTCATCAACGTCGATTACGACGAGAACCTCGACGGGTATGTGTTTACCGATTTACCGCGGGAAGTCGCCCCCGAGCCGATTCCCGAAGAGTCTCCCGCGTCGGCGGGGGGGCAGGCTTAGTGCCTCTCCGGAAACCCCCTCACCCTACCCCTCTCCCCCGCGGCGCGGGGCGAGAGGGAACGAAAGGAGCCGCTGCGCGGCCAGTTGGCTGGTTTCAGGATAGGCTCTTCGACGTTTTAACCGCGGTTGAGCCAGCCACCAGCAGTGCTCCCCTGGCCGGCAAGCCCTGGGGCGGTGCCTTTTCGATCGCCGGCCGATTCCGGCCGGGACGTAGCGGAGCAAGGGGAACGCCTGCATCGGATGTTGCCTGTTACGATTTCCCTGTTAACCTTTGACTTTGATCCTTCCCGCTCGCGGCAAGGCCCGACCCGGCGGGTCGGTGATTGTTCTCAACGATAGCAAGAAACGGCCAGCTGATGGCGACCACCGACATCCTCACCGACGACCACGCTCACGACGAGCATCACGATCATCCCGACTTTCTGGCGCACCACTTTGAGACGCCCGAGCAGCAGTTTGATGCCGGGAAGTTGGGGATGTGGTTGTTCCTGGTCACAGAAGTCCTGTTCTTCGGAGGCCTGTTTTGCGCCTACGCGCTTTACCGCAGCCTTCGCCCCGAGGTTTTTCAAGGCTGCAGCCAGTTCCTCAACACGCAGTTGGGGGCGATCAATACGGGCGTCCTGCTGTTTAGCTCTTTGACGATGGCCTGGGCGGTGCGTTGTGCCCAGTTGCGGCAACACAAGATGTTGGCGGGGATGATCGCCGCGACGCTCTCGTGTGCCGCGATCTTCCTGGGCGTCAAGGCGATCGAATATTCACACAAGTGGAGCATGGGGCTGCTGCCCGCCGGACTGTACCACTACGATGCAGCGAACCCGCACCACGAGGGTGGGCCGAACTATTTGATGTGGATTTCCGCTCCGTTTGCGGCCGCTTTGATCCTGGTCGTGCTGTGGCTGATCGTGGCGATCGTCAAGAAGGACCAGTTCAAGATCAACGTGCTGAAACCCTTGGTGGTGGTGGCGGCTTGTTTCTTCGTCGGCGTCGGTTTGGGAACGATCCTCGAATCGGGCGAAAGTAGCGCCGCCGAGGGGCATGGTGCGGTCGCCGCGGCCCACGAAGGAGAGCACGCTGACCACGCCGACCATGCCGAGGAAGCTGCGGCGACGCCTGCCGCCGCCGAGGCAGGCGAGGCGGAGCAAAAACCTTCCGACGAAGCAGCGTCCGAAGAGGCCGCAGCGAGCGATTTGACGGAGCCCGCGGCGGAACTTTCGATGGAGGATGAAGCGCTCGAGCTGCTCGCCGGCCAAGCCGGAAACAGTGGGGCCGCCGACGCCTTGGAGGCACGCCGACGTCAGCGGCAAGTCGCCGAGGGCGAAGTTGTGGCGGGGCAAGATGGGGCGATCGCTCACCTGCCGCCGGTGGAACCGCAGATCAATACGCCTCGCATGGCGGGTGTCTTCTTCAGTATCTACTACTGCATGACCGGGGTACACGCGATCCATATCCTGGCGGGGATGGGGGTGTTGATCTGGCTGCTGGTTCGTGCCCTGCGGGCGGATTTCCACGAGCAGTATTTCGGGCCCGTCGACTACGTGGGACTCTACTGGCACTTGGTCGACTTGATTTGGATCTATTTGTTCCCGTTGCTTTATCTGATCGGATAACGAACGGCTTGCTTGCTGTGCAGACACGCTCGCCTGGTCAGGCGAACCCTTTGAATCAACGGATCTTTTGCGATGACTGGTGACGCCTCCGCTGCCGCCCCTGATGATCACGATCACGGCTTTGCCCATCCTCAGCCGGTGCCGATGCTGTTGGGGGTGTTCATCGCGCTGGTCTTTTTGACCATCGTCACGGTCGCTCAGGCGAGCTTGTCGCTCGGTTCGTGGGAAGTTTGGGCCAGCTTGATCATCGCTTCGGTGAAAGCGGTGTTGGTGATGTACTTTTTCATGCACCTGGGCTGGGACAAGCCGTTCAACGCGCTGATTTTCTTGTCGACAATCTTCTTCTTGGCGTTGTTCCTGGGCTTTACGCTGATGGACGCCAGCAATTACGAGCGGGCACTCGAGCCGACGCTCGACGACGTTCCCGTCCCGGCCGAAGTCGCCGGCGAGGGGGGCATGGCGAGCGCTGCCGAATAGGCGCGTTGTCTCCGCCAGGGTGTCGTTTCTTCTGTGCCGCGGGCGCGCCAGGGGCCTGCGGGAAGTCTGGGAAGGCCGGTACAATAGGGGTCCTGGAGATTCTTTGCGGCGTATCGGGAGGGGACTGTCCGGTCGTCGGGGAGTTTGCCGAGTAGACCTATTCCCGCACGCAGCATGAAGGAACGATCGGAGTGGCAAAACGTTCGTCACGGAAAGGATTGCAATCGAGCACCAATGGAGCGCGGTCGGCTGCGGGGGGGCGGCGACGCCGGGGCACCGCAGGGGGGCGCGGCGGCGAGACGTCGGGGGCGAATCGGGCGCCGACCGGCGTGGGGCTGCGGGAAGAAGCGCAAAAACGCTACCTCAACTATTCGCTTTCGGTCATCACGAGTCGCGCTCTACCCGATGTGCGGGATGGGCTGAAGCCGGTCCAGCGGCGGATCCTCTACACAATGGATCAGCAACGACTCGATGCGACGGCGAAGCATCGTAAGTGTGCGACCGTCGTCGGCGATGTGATGGGGAAATACCACCCTCACGGCGATAGCTCGATCTACGAAGCGCTGGTGAGGATGGCGCAGCCCTTTTCGCTGCGGATGCCGCTGGTCGATGGCAGCGGCAATTTCGGTAGTGTCGATGGCGATAATGCCGCGGCGATGCGGTACACCGAATGCCGGATGACCCCGATCGCCGCGGAAGTGCTCCGGGACCTTTCTACGGCGACGGTCGCGTTCAAGGAGAACT
>CAYNVI010000095.1:0-11611 GCA_964400585.1 uncultured Pirellulaceae bacterium
CAGCCTGGGAAGATCTCGGCCGCGTCGCCATCACCTTGGTGCCGACCGATGGACGGCGTCTTACGATCGAACGCCAACGGCTCCGCGAATCGGTCGAGCGGCACCTCGATGGTGCGCATCGGCTGCATTGGGCGGGCCCCGACGCGATCTACGTCCGCTACGGAGGCGAAACACGATCGCTCGACCCCCAGGTGACGGCACCGCCGCCGGCAGCGGTGGCCCACAAGCTGGCCACGCACGCGCCGGCGACGCCCCCCTCGGCGCCTCACGCGGCGCCTCACGCGGCGCCTCACGCGGCGCCTCACGCGGCGCCTCCGCAAACCCAACCGTCGACGGTCAGTGCGCACGCGCCCCGCCCCCCGCGCGATTCCGGGGAGACGGCTTCCTCCGCCTTTCCCGCTCAGCCGACGGCCTTCACCGCTGCTCGCCAATGGGCAGGGCCGCTCCCCCAACAGGAAATCGATCGCTTGACACGCTTGATCGATTCGGCGATCGCCGCGCAGTGGCCCGATCTCGGGGAAGCCTTTGACTTTGAAGTCGACGCCCAACATCCGGGGCTTCGCGAATTGCGCAGCCTCCGCCGCGTCGAAGCGCTCCGCCTGAACGAACCGATTCGCCCCGGCAGCCAACTGGTGCAGATCAGCGGCCGCACGCTGGAGCAGGCGGTGACCGCGCACGTGAAACTGCACGCGACGCCTCGTCCCGAAGCGTTTTACGTGCGGAGGCCGGTACGACGCGGGGACCGGATCGGACGTGACAACTTGGAACGCCGGGCGCTCGAACGCCACGAATCGGCGGAGGGCTTGATCGCATCATTGGACGAATTGGTCGGCATGGAGGCAAGCACCAGTCTCCGCGTCAATCAACCGATCCGTCGGCACGATGTCGGGCGGCCGACGGTCGTGCATCGAGGGGACCTGGTGGAAGTACGCGTCGCGGGCGGCGGCATCACGGTCCGTTCCAACGCCAAAGCGTTGGGCGACGGTTCCGCCGGCGAGTTGATCGAGATCGAAACCGAGCGTCCGCGGGAAAAACTGATGGCCAGCGTGGTCGCTTCCGGTCAAGTCGAGATCGTGACTCGTGCCCCCAGGTTACCGCGATGAACCCGCCCCGCTTCGCTCCCTTTGCCAGGACCGCTTCCATGTCGCAGGCCCGCCGCGTCGCCCCGCTGGTCCGCTTCGGTCTATTCCTGCTGGCGAGCGGGTGTCCGATCCTTCCCACCCTCGCCCAGGAGAGTTCACTGCTGCATCGGCGGCCGAACGGAGGCGGAGTCGCCCGGCAGGGACAGCCCCGTCTCGCCTCCCGTCCCCCCGCCTCCTTCCGCAGTGCGGCGACGCCGAACGCTTCCGCCGCTCCCCAGGCAGTCGCCTTGCGGCCAGCGGCCGCCGGCGCACCGAACCGCTCGGCCGCGATGCCCCCGCAGGCGGGGACGGGCCTGCAGGCGAGGGGTCCCGCCAGCAACGCTCCACTGTCGGCGCCCCGGCGACGGACGGCCCCCACCAGCTCGCTCGCCGAGGCCAGCTGGATGTACAGCCCTGCGATGCCTCCCCGCCAATTCCGGATGAACGACATCGTCACGATCCGGGTCGACGAGATCGCCCAGGCCAGCGCCGAAGGGGCGGCGGAAAACCGCAAAAATTCGCTCTACGATGCGATTCTCAAAGACTGGATCTCGCTCAGCGGCGGCTTCCTCAAACCTGCCGCGCAGTCCGACGGGGATCCGCGGGTCAATGGACAGCTCAATTCGCTGTACCGCGCTGACGCTTCGATCGAATCGCGTGAATCGCTGACTTTCAACATTGCCGCCCGCGTCGTCGACATCCGCCCCAACGGCAATCTGGTGCTGGAAGCGCACAAGACGATCTGGGTCAATGACAACGCCTTCGAAACGTCGCTGGTCGGTATCTGCCGGGCGCAGGATATCGGACCCGACAACGTGCTGCTCAGCCGCGACCTGCTCGATCCGCAGATCCGCAAGTCCGAACGGGGACGTCTGCGGGACGGTTACCGCCGCGGCTGGTTCCAGCGATGGTTCGAGGAGTTCCAACCGTTCTAGGCTTTGTCAGAAAACTGAAAAACTGGTCGCGTCGCGACTCCGCGATGTCCCTTCTGCCCCGCCGCGCAGCGCGTCGCGGGGGAGCAGGAGAGGATGAGGGGCGGTTTTCTGACGGAACCTTGGCTCGCTTGTTTGCTTTCCTGGTTGCCTTTTCTGCGGAGCACCGCGTGATGATCCAACGGACTCTTCCTTGCTGGCTGGGGCTGCTGCTGGTCCAGGCCGTGAGCATGCCGGCGGTTCACGCCGGGGGCATGCTCCTGGGCGACATCTGTCGCCTGCAAGGGCAGGAGATCAACACCCTGCAGGGCCTTGGTCTGGTGGTGGGCTTGGAAGGAACGGGCGATCCCGAAGCGGGCCCGACCGCCCGCGCGCTCGCTTGGATGATGGAACTGATGGGCGGGCAGATGACGCTCGATCAGCGCGGGCGTTTGCTGCTGGACGATGTCGAAAACGCCAAGAATGTCGCATTGGTGTTTGTCACCGCCGAGATCCCCGCCGTCGGTGCGGTCCAGGGGGACCGCCTGAATGTCAAGATCAGTGCGATCAGCGCGAAGAGCCTCGCAGGCGGCTACCTGATGATGACCCCGTTGCTCGGTCCACGCCCGGACAACCCGACGGTTTATGCACTCGCCCAAGGGAACCTGCTGGCTGCGCCCGACGGCGGGTTGACGACGGCCACGATCCAGCGGGGTGCCAAGATGGAAGCCACCGTGAACACGTCTTTCCACGCCCAAGGAGAGATCACCCTGATCCTCGACCACGACTTTGCCGGCTTCGATACCACCCAGCGAATCGAAGACGAGATCAACAACCTCGGCGAAATAACGGGGCTCGATGGGCCGGTCAGCCCCGATGCCAGCGCCCGCCGCGTCCAGGCCCACGCGATGGACCAGTTGCACGTCACGGTTCCGATCCCTCCGGTCTACCAAAACAATCCGATCAAGTTCGTCTCGCTGCTGCTAAACATCCCCATCCAGTTGCCCAGCAATTCGTCGCGCGTCGTCATCAATGAACGTGACGGCGTCGTCGTGATCGGCGAGGATGTCGAAATCGCGCCGGTGCTGATCACCCACAACGGCCTTCGCATCGAGGCGACCGCTCAAGAGCCTTTCCGTCCCGTCCAAGCTGGCGATGCCAGCCAGCCGCAACCCAACGCCAAGCTGAAAAGTTTGGCCGACGCGCTGAACGCCCTGAATGTCCCGACCGAAGACCTGATCGCCATCATCAAGACGCTTAAACGCCAAGGCGATCTGTACGGCGAAGTCATCTTCCTGTAGCCGTTTGATTATCGAGGCATCCTGCCAAAACAACTTTCCCGCTTCCCCGCCCCTGTTGTCCCTGCGCGCCTTTTATCCCTCCTCCCGCAAAGCGATTCGATGCAGATCCAACCTGCCGCCGCCTTGGCGCCCGCTGCCGGGCGGCGGACCACGCCGACCGCAGAGAACCCTGCGGCCTCGTTCCCCGAGCTCTTTGCAAACCTCTCGCCGGCCGCAGCAGCTGGCAAATCGGAGCCACCGGCGACCGAGCAGCTGGCCGCACCGGCAGCCGGCCCGGCGGAGTCGCTCGGGGAGACCGCCGAGACGGTGGGTGAGACGCAGAAGGCCTTCCGGGACTTTGTCGGTCAGACCCTGTTCGGGCAAATGCTCAAATCGATGCGTTCGACCGTGGGGAAACCGGCGTATCTCCACGGGGGAAAAACCGAGGAAGTTTTCCAACAGCAGATGGATCAAGTGCTGGTCGAAAAGATGAGCGACGCTTCGGCCGACCAAATCGCCGACCCGATGTTTGAACTCTTCATGCAATCGCGGAAGCAGTGATCCCAGCCCGCTTTCGCTGCCCGGAAATCACCGCTAGGAGATGCTTGATGACGGATTGGCTTTACCGGGTCGCCGACTACCTGGTTCGACTCGAGACGGTGATGGACGCGTTGGAAACCTCGCTGCAAACCATCCGGACGCAAACCCGCGAAGGACGCTATGGGGAGATCGAATCGTCCAGCGAATCATTGGTCGCGGCCTTGCAGCAACTGGAACAATTGCTGGGCGACCGCCAAAGCTTGTTGGAAGATCCGCAGGGCCCCGCCCAGCAACGCACGCTGCACGCCATGCTGCGGCTCTATACGCCCGACTCCGCCGCCGGCGAAGCGAGCGATGCGGGGGCGGAGGAAACCTCCCCGGTTGCCTCCCCCAGCGTTAGCCACGATGCCAGCCTCTTGCTGGACCAGTGCGCGACACTGAGCGCGCGGATGGAACGTCTGCGGGAGGAATGCGTCGCGTTGTTCGTCTGCCAGTACAACCTCTCGGAAACGGCCCAGATGTTCCTGCAAATCATGTTTCCCCAGACCGACGCCAGTGGGGGTACCGGCGGTCGACAGACCCAACGGAGGGGAGGGCGTTTGCTCGATCAAGCGGGCTAGCCCGCCCCCTTCCGATGAGACCGACCCTAACGGTTTTTCGGAAAAAATGATCTTTGCCGGCACAATGCGACGATACCCGCCCTATAGGCTTTGCTTTCCGGGTTGGGATTTTCGGCATGTCGCTGTTCAGCGCGATCAATCAGTCGGCCTCTGCGCTGCGAACCTCGCAGATGGGGCTGCAGGTCGTTGGCAACAATATTGCCAACGCCAATACGCCGGGCTACATCCGTCAGGAACTGGAACTGCGGTCCGCGTCGGCGACGCGTCTGGGATCGGTCATCCTGGGACAAGGGGTCCGCCCGGTCGGCACCAATCAGGTCTTCGACAAGGCGCTCGCCGAACGTCTCTGGCAAGCCAACACGTCGATGGTCGGTGCCGACACGCTCGACAAAGCCTATGCGCAATTGGAAGACGTCATCGGCGGGCTGGATGGTCAAGGGATCGATAAGCGGCTCAATGACTTCAACAACAGCCTGCACGAACTCGCCAATGCCCCGGCCGACCGATCGCTGCGAGAAGTCGTCTTGATGCAGGGGGACGCCCTCTCCGGTGCCCTGCGGGGAACCCGCTCCGAAGTGGTCGATTTGCGGCAACGGTGGAATGCCGACCTCGATGGGATTACCGACGACATCAACCGCTTGACCGAGCAGATCGCGCACCTGAACCTGGAAATCGTCACGCTCGAAGGAGGCCGCAAAATCGGGAGCGACGCGACCGGTCTCCGGGACGAACGCTACCAGGCGATCGACGAGCTCTCGCAGTTCCTCAAGCTGAACGTCCAAGAGCAAGAAAACGGCACGGTCCGCATCTTTGTCGGCGGCGACTACCTGGTTTCTGAATCGAAGAACCGCGAGGTCTATACAGCCCACGACGAGGAGACCAACGGGAAGCAAATCCGCATCGTCGAATCGGATTCGGCGCTGCGGACCTCGGAAGGAAAATTTGGAGCGACCCTCTTCGCCCGCGATCAAGTCTTCGACGGGTTTGTCGAGGAGCTCGACAAAATCGCTGTCACCCTCGCCCAGTCCTTCAACCAGGTCCATTCGCAAGGCCAAGGCGGGCAAGGCTACCAGACCGTCGAAGGGACCGTGCCGAGCGAAACCGGCGTGCCGCTGGCCCGGGCAGGGTTCCCCTTGCCGCCGCAGAATGGGGCGTTCGATTTCAATCTGGTCGACGGCCAGGGACAGCTGATCAAGACGCACCGCATCCAGGTGAAACAACTTGGAAAAGTTACCGATTCGACGGTGCAGTCGATCGTCGCCGAAATCGATGCGCTCGACGGGATCCGAGCCAGCACCGACAGTCGTGGACAGATCAAGATCGCCTCGGAAACCGACAGCCTGCGGTTCACCTTCGGCGATGACACCAGCGGTTTCCTGGCGGCCGCCGGAATCAACACCATGTTTGTGGGGAACGATGCCGCGTCGATCGCGATCAATTCGCAGCTCACTGAGAATCCCGACCTGTTGGCGATCAGCCGGGGAGGGATCGGCGAGGACACGGAAAACTTGATCGAGCTGGTCGACCTGACCGACCGCCCCAACGACCAACTCCAAGGCCGTTCCGTCCGCGGCTTGTACGAACAGACGCTGACGAATGTCGCCCAAACGGTCAAATTGCAACAGGGGACGTCGAAGGGATTCAGCGACTTTCACGCGACGCTGGAAAGCCAGCACCTGTCGATCAGCGGCGTCAATCTGGATGAAGAAGCGATCAAGATGCTCGGCTACCAGAAGAGCTTTCAAGCCGCTTCGCGAGTGATTTCCACGGCCACCGAGTTACTGGACATCTTGATGACGCTGTAAACTCGCCATCGAGCCTCATCGCACCCAGGATGGATGTTACGGAATCGAGCGTGACCAAGCTCCCTGGCTTCCCGAAAATCCGGAGCAAATCAACAGGAATGCTCGGGGGGACGAACAAACACAATCGTGCTCATGCTCAGAGCCTATCCGGAAACCAGCCAACTGGCCGCGCAGCGGCTCCTTTCGTTCCCTCTCGCCCCGCGCAGCGGGGGAGAGGGGTAGGGTGAGGGGGTTTCCGGAGAGGCACTCAGTGAAACGGTGCTCGTGCTCGTCATCGAAACGGGCCAAGCATGACCGAATCCATCTTTAACCACGACCGACTCGACGTTTATCGGCTCTGGAAAGCTTGCCGCCCGCCCGCTAAAAAGTCGAGGGCATTGAGCCAGCGTCCGGGACATTCCACCACCAGCGGTCGAGCAACGCAGGAGGCTCCGTCGCCGCGGGACGGACCGAAGTCAGCGACCGGGTGGTGCGCGGCGTGGCGACCAACCGCTGCTCGGGACCGACCAAAACTCCGCCACTGGCAACCAGGATGTGGTACCGTTTTCGCCGCCGCTTGGCGGTGTGCATGACCGCGATCGATTCAACCTGCCGCGGCACCGGATACCCCGCTTCCGACCGCTGGGCGGCAGCGAGGAGCGGCTGGCAAGCCTGCCCGAATGTCAACTCGTCGGCGTACCGATCGATCACCGCGGCCACCGCGGCGGCGCGATAGACCGCGGCGACGGCCCCATAGATCGGGTAGCGGTCGACGATCGCGGAGAAGTGCTCGTTAAAGGCCTCGGCGAAGGCCTCCAGGCGGCCATCGGGCGGCCCAGCATGTCGTCTCCCCCGCCGATCGGGAACCTGGCGTTCGGACGCCAACCGGAGCGGCCAACCGGCCAGCGCGAACGTCTGCTGCTGCGGGTCGGACCGTAAAGCCATCGGCTGCCCCGTCAGCCACAGCCGCAGCAACTGGCCATCCGGAGGACCTTGGTCGAGGAACCGGTCGACCGCGTCGAGATAATTGTCCACGCCTTCCGGCATCGGACGTTTCCCCAAGGCCAGCTCCTTCATATGCCGGTCGGCTTCGACCAGCAACCATGCCAACGGTTGATCGGGGGCCGTCCCAAAGACTTCGATCCGTTGCTTGCCCAACGCTTCCTGCATCGCAGGGGCGGCAGCCGCCAGAGGAAGTTTCCTTTGGCGGATGGCGTCGGCGACTTGTAAGGCAGCCGCGATCCCCTCCTCGGTCGGATCGATGCTGCAGCCGAACGGCTGTCCTTGCTGAGCCGCCTGGAGGGCAGCGACCAGCGCGGCAAGCGAGATCACTCCTTGCCCACTCTCCCGATCCCGGGGCCAACCGCGGCTCCGTTCAATCCCGCCGCATCGTCCGGCCAGCACGATGTCGTGCTGGACAGGATCAAGCATCACGTAGCGAATCTCGCTCAAGCCGGCCAGCTGCTGGATCGCCGCGGGGAACTGTTCCCAGCGGTGGCGGCCGGTCGCCTGCTGACGACCGATCTCGGCACCGAGCCGCCGCAACGAGACACAGCGGAGCGCCGCCGGTTGCTGCCAATCGCCCCCCGTCACCTGTGGCGGCCGCAGCGGCCGCAATAGGCGGGGGACCTGGGCGAGCGGATCTGTCGACGCTTCGGTGACGGTCTCCTGCAGCAAGCCAGCACTGTCGACATAAATGCCCCCGGGGTATGGAAACAGGCTGCTCGGCCCGCCGAGTGTTTCCCAGGTGTCGGGAGCTATCGTCTGCTGGATCAGATTCATCAGCGTATCGAAATCGGCGATCGCTCCGCCGCCGGCGGTCCCTGGCGGCAGCTGCCGCACGCCCGCTTGACGATCGGATGCCGTCTCGATTTCCGACAACGTCCGCGCCGCCTTGGGCGGCTCTGCCTGCAAACGTGCCGCGCTACCCCAGGCGGCAAAGAGGCTAAGTAACGCGGCGCAAAGGAGGTACCCTCCCTGCCTTCCGAGCCATCGGCCGTGGCTCCATCGGCGACATCGCCAAGCGGGCATGCTTCGATCCTCCCCTGCGAGAAAAGCGGGCGCCGCGAGCGGGCGCTGCGGTTCAGAATCGTCTCGAGAATCGTTTCCTTGTACCACGTCGTCCCCCTTGCACCAAACGATTTCCAGCAACCGCAGGGCCACTGCCAGCGTCCGCGTTCGCCGTTGACCAAGGCCAGCAGCCGGCTCTCAGGCGATGGGGGAAAGCACGGTTTCCACTTCCCAACGTCCCTGCCGCTTCCGCTGCTGGGGAAGGAACCGGCGTTTGTAGTTGAGATGCCGATTCTCGGCGACGTAGAAGCCGAGGTAGTACCACTGATAACCCTGGCCACGTCCCCAAGCGATGCTTTTCAAAATCGCGTAGGTCCCCAAGCTCAACCGTCTCCAGTCGGGACGGAAGAACGTGTAGACGGCCGAAAAACTGGTGCGGCCGAGGTCGAGTACCGCCACGGCCGCCAGTTGATCGTCGCACCAAAAGGAAAGTTCCCGCGTCTGGCAGCAGGTCTCGACGAGGAATTGCCGATAGGCGGCCGCATCGAGCGGCCGACCGTCGTGATCGAGTCCCCTTTCCTGCCGGTGCCGGTTGAACAACTCCAGCCGCAGCGGGTCGACCGAGGGAGGGCCCTCTTCGATCCGCAGCACACCATCGCCTCGTTTTTCCACGCGTCGCAACGATCCCCGCGGCTGGAACTGCGTCACATCCAAGCGGGTCGGCTCACACGCCTGACAAGCGGGACAGGCCGTTCGATAAAGGAAGGGGCCGGACCGCCGATAACCCTGCTCCAACAAGTGGTCGATCATGGCGGGGGCCACCGGCTCCAGCGCCCACCCCAGCGGCATCCGCGCCTCCCGTTCCGGCAAGTACGGGCACGGCTGTAGCTCGTCGTCGAGAATCAACAACGGCGGCAGCGATTCTGCAGGGGGCAGGGAAGGACTCATGGCGCCAGAATACCTTCACCCCAGCGGAATGTCATCCGATGAAAGGCTTGGCCGCCCGCGCCGACGATTCCTCCGCTTCCTGTTCGGTCGCAGCAATCGATTGCTGCACGTCCCGGCCGGCGGTCCAGTAGAAGAGGACGCCGAGGATCGCCAGCAGGAGCTTGACAAATTCAAAGACCAGCGCGACCAAGGTACCCGAGGCGCGAGTGGGCTCCGTCGGCACCACGCCATAGCCCCATTCGATCGCCGCTTCGAACAGTCCCAATCCGGCAGGCGCGATCGGCAGGGCCGAGGCCAACATCCCGACCGGAACGATCAAGAAATGTTCGGCCAGCCCCGGAACCGAGCCGCGCCCTCCATACAAACCGACCGCGACCAGGAAGACGCTCACGGCAAACAGGCTCTGCACCAACACGCTCAGGACCACCGAAATGGCGAACCCCCAAGGATGACGATGGAATGCTCGCAGCGGCTGGGCCAACCGTGCCAGCGACGGACCGATCCACCGCCACCGCGCGCAGCTCTGGATCAGGCGATCGATCGGACGACCTCCCAGCACCAGCACCGCCGTGCCGATCACCCCGATCGTCATCAGGACCGCCGCCCCCTGACCCAATTGACGCAGCCTCTCCCGGTCCTGCACCTCGTCGACCGGCGGAGCCAAGAGGAGGGCGACCGAAGCGATCAGCAGCAACCCAAACAGCCCCGAGCCCCGATCGACGAAGACCGAGGCGACCGCTTCCACCCGCTTGCCCGGCGAGCGGCGGGCCAAAAAGATCGCTTTGAAAAGATCGCCGCCGACGCTGCCGGCCGAGACAAAGCTGAGCAGGAAACCGATCGCCCCCAAGCGAAAGGCCTCGATCATCGACAGCGGAATCCCCTGGCAACGGACCAACAGCCCCCAGCGGACGAACGAAATCGTCAAAGCCCCCAGGGCGATCCCTAACGCCCCCAGGAGGACGGGCACGTCCGTCTTCTGCGACCGCAGTTCTTCCCACTGCTCCGCCTCGACCGACCAGATCAACCAAGCGATGATCGCCACCGGCACCAGAAATTTGGCGACGACAAGCAGCGACCGGCGGAGCGCAGGGGGCAGCGGTAAACGGTTCATGTGCAGCAAGATAGCCCACCGCGGGCGGGCCGCCAAACCCATCCTCTCCGGGGCCCGCCGCCAGCCGGTTCATAAAGCCGCTGCGACGCGATGCAAAAGGCCCGCGAAACAATTCGAAAGCGTCCTTGACGGTCCGGCAGACGGCTGCTAATTTTTCCGAATCAAGCGAGCGGAAACCGGTCCGTGGTTCGATCCGCGGCCGTGGTTCGTCGCGGAGAGAGGGCGGCCGCCACCCGACCACGGCAGTCGGGACATCCGGTTCGCGCCCAACGTTTCGGGGGATTAGCTCAGTTGGGAGAGCGCCTGCATGGCATGCAGGAGGTCATCGGTTCAAGTCCGTTATCCTCCACTTATCAGTCACTCCAAGCCGCCTTCGGGCGGCTTTTTTTTTGCCTCGCCCGCGTCGCGGCAGCCGTTTGCACCGCCCGCCCCGCTTTCCGACAACCCCTGGGCGCACCGTGGCTCCCCGCATCTCCGCCTTCCCCAAGTGCTACCTGGAGACGATCTCCTTCGCCCGGACGATGAGCCTGTTCGAGTGGATCGAGATGGCGCGGGGCTTGGATGCGGATGGGCTGGAGATGTACGAGGGTTTCTTTACCAGCCTCGAACCCGACTACCTGGAAACCGTGCGGGAGGCGATCGAAGCGGCCGGCTTCGTGATGCCGATGCTCTGCTGCTCACCCGATTTCACCCATCCCGAGGCCACCACGCGGCGGCGGGCCGTCGATCGGCAGATCACGATGATCGAAACGACCCGCCGCTTGGGCGGTCCCGGAGCCGTCTGTCGCGTCCTCAGCGGGCAACGCTATCCCGATGTCTCCCGGCAGCAAGGGATCGCCTGGGTCGTCGAAGCGATCGAACAGCTGTTACCCATCGCCCGCGAACAGGGGATCATCCTCGGTCTGGAAAACCACTACAAAGATGGCTTCTGGGAACATCCCGAATTCGCGCAGAAGCAGGATGTCTTTTTGGAACTGCTCGAGGCCATCGAGGAACGCGAATATTTTGGCGTGCAGTACGATCCTTCCAATGCGATCGTCGCCGGAGATGACCCGCTCGCCCTGCTGGCGGAGGTCGCCGATCGTGTCGTCAGCATGCATGCCAGCGACCGTTACCTGGCCCCGGGCGCCAAGCTGGAGGACCTGCGTCAACAGGATGGCACGATCGGTTATTCTCCCGCGCTCTGCCACGGCGTCGTGGGGAAAGGTTTGAACGACTTCGATCGCATCTTTACGATCCTCGCCGAACACGGATACGACGTCGTCCACCTCGCCGGGGTCGAGCCC
>CAYNVI010000096.1:0-11569 GCA_964400585.1 uncultured Pirellulaceae bacterium
TGCTGCGCTCTTGGGGAACCGCGGGTCCTGCGTGGGCAAGCCGAGGGGCGATCGTCGCCGTGGTCTTGGGGGCGGTGCTGCTGGCGGGGACGCCGGTGGCGGTCGCCCAGCCGTTCGTCAACGCAAAGAACAGCAACCAGCCCGACTATTTCCGGCAGCTGGAAGAGATCCTGCCCACGCCGAACCTGTACCGGACCGCTTCCGGGGCTCCGGGCCCGCAGTACTGGCAGCAGCGGGCCGACTACGAAATCGATGTGACGCTGGATGACAAGCGTCAGCGGATCGTCGGCAAGGAACGGATCACGTACCACAACCACTCGCCTCACCCGCTCCGCTATATCTGGCTGCAATTGGACCAGAACCTGTTCCGCGCCGATTCCGACGGAGCGAGGTCGGCCGAGGCCCCCACGTTCGGCGGCAAGCTTTCCTTTTCTTCGGTGCGTTCACTGCTGGCGCGCGAATCGTTTCCCGGCGGTTACACGATCGAGCGGATCACCGACGCGGCGGGCAAACCGCTCCCCTACACGATCAACAAGACGATGTTGCGGATCGATCTGCCCGAGCCGTTGGCTGCGGGCAAAACGCTCCAGTTCGCCGTCGACTATGCCTACAACATCGTCAATTCCGAATTGATCCGGGCCCGCAGCGGGTACGAGTACTTCGAAGAGGACGATAACTACATCTATGAGATCGCCCAGTGGTATCCCCGCGTCGTCGCCTACACCGATTACACCGGGTGGCAGCACAAGCAATTCCTCGGTCGCGGCGAGTTCACACTGGAACTGGGCGATTACCGCGTCCGGATCACGGCACCGGCGGACCATGTGGTCGCCGCGACCGGTGTGTTGCAGAATCCGCAAGCGGTCCTGACCGAGACGCAGCGGCAACGGTGGAAAGAGGCGGAGACGGCCCCCGAGCCGATCTTCATCGTGACGCCCGAGGAGGCGAAGGCGAACGAGCAAGAGAAAGATCAGGAAACGAAGACCTGGGTCTTTCACGCCAAGAACGTGCGCGATTTTGCCTTCGCCAGCAGTCGTAAATTCATCTGGGATGCGATGGGGCATCAGCATCAGGGCAAACGGACGATGGCGATGTCCTATTTTCCCAACGCCGGCGAGCCGCTGTGGAGCCGCTATTCCACGCAGGCGATCGTCCACACCCTGGAGGTCTACAGCCGCTACACGTTCGACTATCCGTATCCGACCGCGATCAGCGTCAACGGTCCGGTCTATGGGATGGAATACCCGATGATCTGCTTCAACGGGCCGCGGCCGGAAAAGGACGGGACCTACTCGGAGCGGACCAAGTACGGCTTGATCTCGGTGATCATCCACGAGGTCGGTCATAACTACTTTCCGATGATCGTCAACAGTGACGAACGGCAATGGACCTGGATGGACGAGGGGCTCAATACGTTCCTGCAGTACCTAGCCGAACAGGAATGGGAGGAATCCTATCCGAGTCGTCGGGGCGAGCCGGCCGACATCACCGGCTACATGCGGGCCAATCACCAGGTCCCGATCATGACCAACAGCGAATCGATCTTGAAGTTTGGCGACAATGCTTACGGCAAGCCGGCGACCGCCTTGAACGTGCTGCGGGAAACGATCCTCGGCCGGGAATTGTTCGATTTTGCTTTCCGGGAATACGCTCGTCGTTGGAAATTCCGCCGCCCGACGCCGGCCGATTTCTTCCGCACCATGGAAGACGCTTCGGGAGTCGATCTCGATTGGTTTTGGCGCGGCTGGTTTTATTCCACCGATCACGTCGACATCGGGATCGAGTCGCTTGATCTCTACCTGATCGAGGCAGGCGATCCCGATGAAGCGGCCGAGCGCAAGCGGCAGCAGCAGGATGCGAAAACCCCCAGCCTTTCCGAAATCCGCAATGAAGGGCTGCCGCGACGGGTCGACTTGTTCCCCGGTTTGAAGGATTTCTACAACGAGGTCGACGACCTGAAGGTCGACGAGAGCGAACGCAAAGCCTTCCGCCGGTTCCTGGATGGTCTCGATGCGGAAGAACGGAAATTGCTGGAAAGGAAAAGCAATTTTTACGTGGTCCGCTTCCAAAACCACGGCGGGTTGGTGATGCCGATCCTGTTGAAGATTTACTTCGAGGAAGGCAGCCACGAAATGCTGGAGATGCCGGCGGAGATTTGGCGCCGCAACCACGCGGAGGTCAGCAAATTGGTGATCACCGACAAGACGATCCAACGCCTCGAACTCGACCCTCACCGGCAGACCGCCGATACCGAGGAAGAGAACAATCATTGGCCGCCGAAACTGATCCCCAGCCGCTTCCAATTGTACAAACGAGGGACCTCCAAGAACCCGATGCAGCGGGCCCGCGAGGCGGAACAGAAGGAGCAGGCTGAAGAGGCTGAAGAGGCTGCGCCGCCAGCCGACGAGCAGGCGCCCGCTGGTAAGCAGGAGGAGGGCGAGTCCGGCGACGCGGCGAAAGCAAAGAAGGCCCAGCAAGACGCCCGCGAGAAGACGGAGACGGAGAAGGCCGGCGCGGAGAAGGAGAACCCGGATGCGAAGAAGTCCCAGGCAAACCAAGCCAAGGTAAAGAAAGCCGGCGGGAGAAAGGCTGCGGCCAAGCCGTCGCAGGGCGAGTAGTTTTCGTCCGCCATGCCGGGGTGGTGGGTCGATATCGTGACGCCGAGTAAGCCTCGGCTTTACCCCTCCCCCAACCCGTTCGCGGTAACGTTGTCCATGATGGCAGCGTCTTTTGCGCGAACGGCTTGGGGGAGGGGGGACTAAAACAGGTCTCGCCTGATGAACAACGGCAGGCAAAACAGCTCCTGCGACGGAAACGTATTCACCCCCTCAGTTCAGCGCGGAGCCGAGGGCCCCTGCCCCGCCGAGGCGGCTGTCGCGCCGTTTGCGGTGGCCGCTTGATCTCCTCATTCGACTCGCTGGGAATCACTCGCATGCCTGCTCTCTTCCTGCTTCCTTGGCTATTGCTGCATCCTTTCCACGTCACGCTGACCGAAGCGGAGTGGAACCGGCAATCGCAGCGATTCGAGTGCGCTCTCCGCGTCGATCCACGCGATCTTGATCTCGCTTTGTCGCGACAAGCGGGCCAGCCGGTCTTCAGCGAACGGCTCGGCAAGGCAGCCCTGCGGCGGGCGGCGGAGCGTTATCTCCGTGAGCATGTCCGCCTGCAACGAGGGGAAGAAAAGCTGGGGCGTCTGCACTGGGTCGGAACGGAAGCGGATCGCAAGTACCGCTGGTTCTACTTCGAATTAGAACCACCGGGCGGGGCAGAACCGCTGCAGTTGGTCCATCGCGTCTTCTTCCAGGTTCAGGCTGGACAACGCAATACAGTGGTCTTCCGAGGAACGAGTGACGAACAGCCGTCGCTCGTATTCTCACGCTCGTCACCGCTGCACAGGCTTTCCCTTCCCTGAGTTTTTCCTTGCCCTCAGCTTGCTGTTGCGTAGCTAGATCGTTCCTTTCCGCAAGATAATGTTTCCCCTCGATAAGCACGTCTGATGTCCGCACAACCGACGCCGCTCGTCGCCGAGGTGATCTCCATCGGGGATGAAATGACGACCGGGGCACGGCTGGACACCAACAGTCAATGGCTCAGCCAGCAACTGGCGGCCTTGGGGATCCGCACGCTGTTCCATACGACGGTCGGCGATCAATTGGCGGCGAACGTCGACGTGTTGCGGACCGCGGCCTGGCGGGCTGACGTCGTCGTGACGAGCGGCGGTCTCGGTCCGACCGAAGATGACCTGACCCGCGAAGCGATCGCGGAAGCGAGCGGCTGCCCGCTGGAATTTCGGGCGGATGCCTACGCCCGCATCGAGTCGCTGTTTGCCCACCGCGGTCGGGCGATGCCCGACCGCAATCGTGTCCAGGCGATGTTCCCGCAGGGGAGTCGCGAAATCCCGAATCCGCAGGGCACGGCGGCGGGGATCGATCTGCCGTGGCCGACCGGGGCGGTTGCCCGGGAGTCGCGGATTTTTGCGCTGCCCGGTGTGCCCGCGGAGCTGCAGCAGATGTGGGCGGCGACGGTCGCCCCGCGGCTGGTCGACGAACTGGGGGCGGGACGTCGCCGGATCCGCCAACATGTCGTCAAGTGTTTCGGGGTGGGAGAGAGCGAGATGGAGCGGTTGTTGGGCGGCTTGATTTCGCGCGATCACGTTCCCAGCGTCGGCATCACCGTCAGCCGCGCGACGATTTCGTTGCGGATCACCGCCGAAAGCGAGGACGACGCGGCGTGCGATCGCTTGATCGCGACGACACGGTCGAAGATCTTCGACCGTGTCGGGGATTACGTGTTTGGCGAAGGGGAAAGCTACGAGCTGCAGCACGCCGTCGCTGCCCGGTTGGCCGCCCGCGGCGACGCGCTGACGGTGCTCGAGCTCGGCTTCGGCGGCTTGGCGGGAGGTTGGTTGGCTGAATTGCAGCAGGAGGGACTGTTGCAGGCGCATCTGCTGGCTCCCTCTGCCCCCGTCCTGGCCCGCTTGCTCGAGCCAACAGCCGACGATGAGGCGAAGTCGGAGGATCGGACGTTGCTCGCAGCGGCGTGTGCCAAGACCGGTGCCGCTTGGGGATTGTTGATCAATGACTATCCTGCCCTGCAACAGACCGATCAGCCCTTGGCGGCGCATCCGCTTCGCTTGACCGTGTATGACGCGGCCGCTGACTGCTGTCGGCAAGAGGAATGTGCCCTCGGAGGGCATCCCGATATCATCAAGGCTCGGATCGCCAAAGCGGGACTCGACTTCCTGCGGCGTCAGCTGCCCTGAAACAACCGCGGCTGCGTCGTCTGAGGTGGCCGAGTCGACTGAGGTGGCCGATCGGAGACGCCTGGGCGAAGTGAGCTGCCCCGGGCGTCGAGCTCTTTCTTCTTTCCTTCCCGCAGGTCGAACCCCTTTTCGGAATATGAACACGGCAAAATCTTCAAACGGACCGTTGGCCTCCGGGGACGATCCCTTCTTTTCGGCTTACGATCGGGACCAGCCTGCTTACGGACTGCAGCCATCGGCTGAATTGGCGGCGTTGCTGCAGCAATGTTCGCCTCGCGGGCAAGCCTTGGACTTGGGAGCCGGAGCCGGACGCGATAGCCTCGCCCTGGCCGCTGCGGGCTTGGAAGTGACTGCGGTGGATCTCTCCCAGCGAGGCCTCGATCGCATTGTCGAACGAGCTGCCATGGCGGGGACGGCCGCCCGGGTCCAGACGGTCGCGAGCGACGTTCGGGACTTCTCGTTGGAGCCCGGTCGCTACGGGGTGATCGTGGCAACGACGGTCCTGGACCATATCCCCGCCACCGATGCGGCGGCCTTGTGGCGACGCCTGGTCGAGGGACTCGCTCCCGATGGGCTGCTCTATGTCGAAGTCCATACCACCGACGATCCGGGTTCTGATCAGGGGGCAGGGGCACAAAGTGAGGCCCCGGTCAGCGAGACCGCCGATCAGGTGATCAACTACTTTCCTCCGGGAGAGTTGATTCGCTGGGCCGCGACCGATCCTCTCCTGCGGGTACTCCGCTACGAGGAGCGACTCGAATGGGATTACACTCACGGGCCGGAGCACCAACATGGCAAGGCGGTGTTGGTGGCGGTCCAGGGGATGATCTTACCCGATTGGTACGGCCATCCCGCTCTGTTTCCGCGGCAGCCCCAATAGAGGCGGCAGCCCGATCGAGGCGGGCTGCCACGCGGTAGCCCCGAGGCCCTCCGCTTTTTGAGTGCGAACCGAGCATGGCCCCTTCGCCGCCTCCACCGCTCCCTTACTTCCCGCTGGAAGGCGCGACCTTCCAGCACCAATTCGGCGTGCGTCCGCTGCGTGATCCGGCGACCAGCTGCGAGGCGACCGAGACGTACCGCCAAGAGCTCGAGGAAAAACGGCGGGCTTGGAAACAGTGCCCCGAGGCCTATCAGGGGCATCTGCCGGGATCGGAAGACGCCGAACGCGAGGCCGTCGATTGGCTGCTTCGCGTGACGCCGTTCCTGGGCGAGCGCCGCAATCGTTTAACCGGAGAGGCGATCGGGCCAGGCAATTTGCCGGCGGGCCTGGCCGCTTCTCCGCTGGGAGCCGTTGCCTGGCATCTCCAGGAAGACCTGCTGCTGTTGGCGAACGATCCAGACCGCGGATTTCCGCTGATCGCCGGCATCGTCTGTTTTCCTAGTGGCTGGTCATTGCCGGACAAGCTGGGCCAATCGATCCTGGCGGTCCATGCGCCGGTACCGGAATTTGCCGAGCAAATGGGGAAGGCGACGGTCGCCCTGATGGCGCGGCTCAAGGCGGAACGTCCCGTCTGGCGGATGAACTGGGGAATTCGACCGTCGAGTCGTTTGGATCAATCACCCCGCTTCCTTCCCGAGCTCCGTCAAGCCGCCGCGGAGATGACCAGCGAGCAGGTCGGTGCCCGCTGCTGGTTTCGGGTCGAGCGCCAGACGCTTACGCGGTTGGCGACCAGCGAGGCAATCCTATTTACGATCCATACCCATCAGGTGCCGCTGCAACGATTGGCGGCCGAGCAAAAGCGACAGCTCGCCGGGTTCGTCCGCACCTGCCCCGCTGCGACGCTGCGATACAAAGGGATCGCAGGCCTCCGTGGATCGTTGTTGGAATACCTCGCGCCTTGAACCGGCCGGGCTGCCGGGGCAGCGTCCGGCGGGCCGCCTGGTCAGGCGACAGCGGCTCGTCGTCGGTGTCGGCTCGCCCGCGGTGGCGGCTCATCCTCGGTAACGCAGGCAAGCGGCGTTCCCTTATACTCGAGGGCGTCCTTCGGCAGTGCCGCCCGGCGTCGACCGAAGGCGGACGAGACTCGAGCCGAAGGAAAAGTTGCTGATGTCAGACCGGTCGCCTGCGGAAGCGCCCTCGCCCGCTGCCTCGTCACGCGAAGCACCGTCCGCTGAGGCCGTGCCGGAACTGACGTGGCGAGTCCTCGTGTTCGGGCTGGTCTTGGCCGTCGTGATGGGGGCCGCCAACGTCTATGTGGGGCTGAAGGCAGGGATGACCGTTTCGGCGTCGATCCCGGCGGCGGTGATGGCGATGTTGGTACTGCGGTTGTTTGCCCGGCGGGGCAGCATCCTGGAGGCGAACCAGGTGCAGACGTGTGCTTCCGCAGGAGAATCGTTGGCGGCCGGGATCATCTTCACCATGCCGGCGCTGGTGATGATCGGCTTCTGGGATTCGTTCGACTTCTGGACAGTCTCGATCGTCGCCCTCACCGGCGGCCTGTTGGGGATCCTGTTCATGATTCCGATGCGGCGGGTGTTTGTGGTGGGGAACGAGGAACTCCCCTATCCGGAAGGACTCGCTTGTGCCGCCGTCCTGCGTGCGGGGGAAGATGCGGGCGCGGGGGAGCAAGCGGTGGGAGAGGAAGCGGTGGGCGAGGGTCGGTACCTGATCGCCGGCGGGTTACTGGGGGTGCTGTTCAAGGTGGCGGCGGGTTACCTGCAGTTGCTCTCCGGCACGCTGGAAACCGCCCGGGCGGTCGGCGGACGGGTCTTCTATTTCGGCGGCGACCTGTCGCCGATGCTGGTGGCGGTCGGGTTTATCGTCCGGCTGAATGTGGCGCTGCTGGTTTTTTTGGGAGGCGCCCTTTCCTGGCTGATCGGCATCCCGTTGTATGGAGACGCTGCGACCACGGGTTCGGCGGTCGATGACGCTTACCGCATTTGGAGCACGCAGATGCGTTACGTGGGAGTCGGGGCGATGGTGATGGGAGGGTTCAGTTCGTTGATCTCGGTACGTCACGGTCTGGTCGCCGCGATCCGCGAGTTGCGGGCAGGGATGCGTTCCGGGAGGGCCGAGATGGCGGTGACCGACCGCGACATCTCCTCCAAAGTGATCGTGCTGATCGGTGCGGTCTGCGTGCTCTTGTCGGTCATCGTGAATTATCGGTTTACGGATGACCTGGGGATCACGACGCTGGCGACGGTCGCGATGCTGACCATGGGATTCTTTTTCACCGCGGTCGCCAGTTACATCGTGGGCTTGGTCGGTAATTCCAACAGTCCGGTTTCCGGGATGACCATCACCGCGGTGCTGGTGACCGGCGGGATGTTATGGCTGTTCAATTACTCGGGGATGCAAGGGATGGTGGCGACGCTGGGGGTGGCCGCGATCGTCTGTTGCGTGGCCTGCACGGCGGGGGATGTCTGCAACGATTTGAAGACCGGATCTTTGGTGGGGGCCGCTCCATTTCGTCAGCAAACGATGCAGATTGCCGGAGTAGCGATCGCTTCCTTTGTAATGGCCCCGGTGTTGACGTTGTTGCACGAGAACACACCGGGCGGCATCGGAGGCGACGAACTCTCCGCGCCGCAGGCGAGCTTGTTTAAGAGTCTGGCCGAGGCGTTTTCGGGGGTGGGGACGTTGCCCTGGGAGATGATCGCGATCGGCGCGGCAGTCGGGATCGTGATCCTGCTGATCGACGCCGCCTTGAAAGCGAGCGGGGCCGAGTTTCGGGCGCACCTGATGCCGATCGCCGTGGGGATGTACTTGCCGTTCGGGTTGACGATCCCGATCTTGATCGGCGGCCTGATCGCGCACTTCCACACGCGTGGCAAACGCCCGCAGGACCACGAGCGGGCGCTCCACGGGGGCGTGTTGTTCGCTTCGGGGGTGATCGCCGGCGAAGCGTTGACCGCCGTCGGGCTGGCGGGGCTGGCCGCGCTCGGGATCGGGGCGCTCGATTTTGGGCTCTCCCCGACGCTGAAGACCGGGCTGTCGGTGCTGACCGCGGCGGCGATCGTCGCCGCGTTTTTCAAATGGACCCAGCCGCGGTCGACCGACGCCGACCGCGAGCCCCCTGCCCCGTGACGGATCCCGCCAGCGGGGAGGACGACAAAGGTGCCCGCCGCCGGTTAAAATGGAACCAGGTGGGCCGGTATCGGACGATCAACATGCGATGATCTTAGGCTCTGTCTGAAAACTAGCCCCTCACCCTACCCTCTCCCACGAATTGCCCGCGAGGCTTCATGGTTCGGTCTGAATCCTGATAATAACGAGCAATTCGGGGGAAAGGGGACGTGGGGAGTCGCTGCGCGACTAGGTTTCTGAGTTTTCAGAGAGAGTCTAGAAGCTGCCGCCTCCGCGCCCGCCTGCTGCCCCCTGCCCTGCCCCGTCCTCCTTGTTTCCGATTCCCCATGCCGATAGCAAACTCTTGGCGTCCTGGCTTCTCCTTGATCTTGACCGTGAGCGGCTGCCTCGCGGGGGGGCTGGCCGCCGCGGAACGCGAAGCGTATGCCGAGGAGGCGCCCTCGTACACCCAGGCGGTCCGGCCGATCTTGTCGGACCATTGTTTCGCTTGTCACGGTCCCGACCCGGAGACACGGGAAGCCGGCCTGCGGCTCGATCAACGCGAAGCGGCATTCGCCGATTTGGGAGGCTATGCGGCGTTCGTCCCCGGTAAACCGGACGAATCGGAAGCCTTGCTGCGGATGAAAGCGGAGGAACCGATCGATCGGATGCCACCTCCGGAAGCGCACAAGCCCTTGACCGCGGAGCAGATCGCCACGGTGGAAGCCTGGGTCGCGGCGGGCGCTCCTTTCGAAACCCATTGGGCGTACCAGCCGTTGCAGCGGCCCACGGTCCCTGCGCTGCCGGGAGCGACCGGGAAGACGCGACCGCAGAATCCGATCGACGCTTTCCTCAACCGTCGGCTCGCTCAGCAAGGTTTGCAACCGGCCGCCGCAGCCGATCGCGCGACGTTGATCCGTCGTCTCTATCTCGATCTGCTGGGGGTTCCTCCTCGTCCTCAAGAGGTTGCTGCCTTTGTCCAAGACGATGCGGAGGATGCTTGGCTGCACGTCGTCGAACGCGTCTTGCAAGATAGCCGTTACGGGGAACGGATGGCGGTCTTCTGGCTGGATCTGGTGCGATATGCCGACACGATCGGCTACCACAGCGACAATCCGGTCGAGGTCTCCGCCTATCGCGATTACGTGATCGATGCGTTTAACGACAACAAGCCCTACGACCAGTTCACGATCGAGCAGCTGGCCGGGGACTTGCTGCCGGAGGCGACGATCGAGCAAAAAGTCGCGTCGGGCTACAATCGCTTGTTGCAGACGACGCAGGAAGGTGGCGCGCAGGCGAAGGAGTACCGCGCGATCTATGCCGCCGATCGCGTGCGGAATGTGTCGGAAGTCTGGCTCGGTTCGACGATGGGATGCGCCCAGTGCCACGATCACAAGTACGATCCCTTCACCTCGCGGGACTTCTACTCGATGGCGGCGTTCTTCGCCGACATCGACGAACGCGCGGTCGGCCGGCGGCAAGCCAATCTGCAAGTGCCGACCCCGGCAGAACAGCAGGCGATCGAGCAGTTGCAGGAGAAGATCGCCCAGCACCACATTCCCGGCTTGCTGGCCCGTGATGACGCGTTGGCCAAGCGGGTGGAGGCGGGGCAAAGGGTCTGGGAAGCCGAAGCGTTGGCAGAGTCCGAACCGACCTGGCGGTCGCCCGAGATCCGTCAAGCGACGGCCAGCGGAGGCGTCGTGCTGGAACCCCAAGCGGACACGTCGTTTTTCGCTGGCGGGGAGCGGCCCGCCCAAACGAACTTCACTTTCGAACTGACCGCGGAGACGCCGATCCGGGCCCTCCGCGTGGAAGCCTTGGTCGACCCGCGACTGGCCGACGGCCGGCTGTCCCCGGCCAATGGCAATTTTGTGTTGACCGATGTGCGGATCTTCCGGGGCGAGCAGGAACTGGCGGTGGCGCGGGCGGAAGCCGATTTCGAACAAGCAGGCTATCCGGTGGCTCATGCGATCGATGACGATCCCGCCAGCGGTTGGGCCGTCGCCGGACACCAGCAGACCGGCGTCCCTCGCACCGCGGTGTTTGTCCTCCAGGAAGCGGTCACCGAACTGTCCGAGGCGACGCCGTTGCGAGTTGAACTGGATCACCAGTCGTCCTTCGGCCAGCACTTTATCGGCCGCGTGCGGTTGGCGGTCACTTCCCGCCCCGCCGCGACGATCGGCGGCGAACGGGCGTTGCCCGACGAAGTGGTCGCCGCCCTGCAAGTTGCGGAAGAAGATCGCAGCCTGGATCAGCAAACCCGCTTGGCCACCTACTACCAGTCGATCGCTCCGGAACTGGCTGACGCCCGGCAGCGTTTAAGGCAATGGGAAAAAGAACTGAAGGAACTGCAAGGCCAGGTGCGGACGATGCTGGTGACCGAGGCGATGAGCGAACCCCGGGTGACGCGGATCCTGCCTCGAGGCAATTGGATGGACGAATCCGGGGCGATCGTCGCACCGGCGGTCCCCGAGTTCTTGCCTGCTGCGCCGCCGGCGGCGCAGCGGGCGACGCGGCTGGATCTGGCCCGCTGGCTGGTCGCCGAAGCGAACCCGTTAACCGCGCGGGCTTTTGTGAATCGGGTCTGGAAAATCGCGATGGGACGAGGCCTCTCGCGGAACCTGAATGATTTGGGGGGCCAGGGACAACCGCCCACCCATCCCGAATTGCTCGATTGGCTGGCGGCGGAATTCCGAGCCAACGGCTGGGACGTCAAAGGGTTGGTCCGACAAATCGTCACCTCGCAGGCCTACCGCCGGCGTTCGCAACCGACGGCCGAACAACTGCGTCTCGATGGGCAA
>CAYNVI010000097.1:0-3748 GCA_964400585.1 uncultured Pirellulaceae bacterium
CTCACGTGCAGCGCGCCTTCCCCCTCCACGCGGGCGAGGGAGTTGACCTTGATCGTCTTGGTGGCTCTATGGTTCGTCATGCCGCGCGGACTCTTCGCGAAACGTGGGATCCCACGCGTTGAAGTTGCGGAACAGGTGTTGGATCGTGCGGGCCGGGACGCCGGTCGCTTGCCAGTGCTTCCCCAGGTTGTAGACCTCGGGGTTTTCCCGCGGCCCAAAGCAACCGTAGCAACCTCGCTGGAAGCGGGGGCAAAGGACGCCGCAACCCGCTTGCGTGACCGGTCCCATGCAGGGCGTGCCGTGGGCGACCATCACGCAGACTTGCCCGGCCAGCTTGCAATCGACGCACAACGCATGACGGGGGATCGTCGGGGCCTTGTCGTGCAGGTAGGAAGCGATCACTTCAAGCAACTGTCGTTTGTCGACCGGACAGCCCTGCAGTTCAAAGTCGACCGGCACATGCGTGGAGATCGGCGTCGAACGGCTCAGCGTATCGATGTAGTCGGGGCGGGCATAGACGATCGACAGGAATTCCTGGACGTCGCGGAAATTGCGGAGCGCCTGGATCCCGCCACTGCAGGCGCATGCTCCGATCGTCACCAGATATCGGGAAGCCGCCCGCACTTCCTCGATCCGCGCCAGGTCGCGGTGGGTGGTGATCGAGCCCTCGACCAGGGTCAGATCGTAAGGACCGTCCAGCGACCGCTGCGTCGCTTCGTTGAAATGTGCGATTTCGATCACATCGGCCAGCGTGAGGATCTCGTCCTCGCAATCGAGCAGACTGAGTTGGCAGCCGTCGCAGGAGGCGAATTTGAAAACCGCGAGTTTTTTGCGGGGTGCGCGAGCCATGCAGGCCTCCGAGGGAACCGGCGGGTTGCTTAAAAATGACGTTGGTGGAAGAAGGGGGCGATCCGGTCGTAACGAAAGACCGCCCCGTCCCGGCAGACGAAGACCGGACCGAACAGGCAGTGGCCGCAAAAACCGGTGGCGCATTTCATGTTGCGCTCCATCGTCAGGTAGAGCCGGGAGGCCGGCACGCCACGGTCTTCCAACGCCCGGATCGAATACCGCATCATCACTTCGGGGCCGCACAGGAAGACCGACGTGGAGGCGGCATCGAACTCGATCGCATCGAGCAAGTGCGGCACGACGCCGACCCGCCCGCGCCACGACGCGGGTGCGTGGTCGACCGTCGTGAGCACTTCCAGGGGGCTCTCCTCCGCCGACCACTGCGCCAGTTCGTCGCGGAACAGCAACTCGGCCGGGCGGCGCGCCCCATAGAGTAACGTCAGGCTCGGATAGCGATCGGCGTCCTGGATCAGCTGCAGCAGCGCGGTCCGCAAGGGGGCGATCCCGACGCCGCCGGCGATCACCAGGACGGCGGTGCCCAAGGCATCCTCCAGCGGCCAAGCGGTTCCGAAGGGACCGCGGACGCCGACCGTCGCGCCGACCGTCAGGCGGCAGAGGGCGGCCGATACCGGACCGACGTTGCGGATCGTGTGGACCAACCGCCGGTCGTCCCGCGGCGGTCCACTGTAGGAGATCGGGATTTCGCCGACGCCGAAGACGTAGAGCATGTTGAATTGGCCGGGAAGGCAACCGCCACCGGCCGGGGACTCGCCCGCCAACGTCAACGTCACCGACTCCTCGTTTTCCTGCCGCTTGTCGACCACCCGGTGCATCCGGGGCTGCCAGAGCTGTAAGGGATGATCCGGCCGGGCGCGGGCCGCGTGGGGAGAGGCTGCCGGCGGACGATCCATCAGCGGTCCCCCGCCTGCACGGTAGAGCCTCGTCCATAGACATCCAGAACCTGCATCCGCGCCGCTTGCAGGCGGGAGATCATGATGGAAGAGAACCGCTGCATCAGGCGGTAGCCGAGTTCGTGGTCGGCTTCGCACTTGCCACGCAAGCATTTTCCGTCGAGCACGATCACGCTGGTCTCGGCGACCGCGCGGATGTCAAACATCCAGCGATAGGGAGGGAACAACCAGGCCCAGCCCGCGATCTCGTTCTCCTGCAGCGTCTGCAGCGTGACCGCGGCGCGTCCCGGAATGTGGGTTTCGATCGCGACGCGTCCGCGGCGGATCACAAAAAAATCGTCCGCCGCGGTCCCTTCCCGTGCCAGCCAGGCATCGGTGCCGTAATGGCGCAGCTGCCCACAACCGGCGATCAGGCGAACCTGCGCCGGTTCCAGGCCGTGAAAGAACCCGTGGGCTGCCAGCAGTTCGACGATCGATTTCATGACGGGGGCTCAGGCGGGGAAGACGCCTGTTCCTGTTCCTGTTCGCGGCGCCGGATCGCGGCGACCTCTTCGGTCAAATCGATGCCGACCGGGCACCATGTGATGCAGCGCCCGCAACCGACACAGCCCGCTTCACCAAACTGGTCGAACCAGGTGGACAGTTTATGGGTTAGCCACTGCCGGTACCGTGACTCGGTCGTCGGTCGCACACTGCCGACGCCATGCAGGTACGTGAAATCGGCGGTGAAGCACGAATCCCACCGCCGCCACCGCTCGCTCGTCGCCCCCCGCAAATCGGTGACATCCTCGACCGTTGTGCAAAAGCAGGTCGGGCAGACCATGGTGCAATTGGTGCAGGCGAGGCAGCGTTCGGCCACTTCGGCCCATTGGGGGCTTTCCAGGTTACGCGCGAGCAACTCTTTGACCCCGGCGGTTTCAAACGGTTTGGTCCGCTCGATCTGCTCCGCCGTCGCCGCCTGCACGGCGCGGGCCGCCGCGGCTTCGGCGGCCGTCGCCCGGCGGGCCTCGAACTCCCCGATCACCGCCTCCCCCGCCGCGGTGGCGACCTCACACAGGAACCAGTGACCGGTGGCATCGACGATCTCGGTAAGGGCCAGATCGAAGCCCGCCTCCGCCGCCGGACCGGTCCCCATCGAGGTGCAGAAGCAGGTCGCCGCCGGCACGCTGCACTGGACGACGATGATCAAGGCGGCGTCGCGCCGCGCCTGGTAGGCTTCATCGTTGGCCGGATGCCCGGTGAAGACCCGGTCGAGGATCCCGACTGCATGGAGATCGCAGGAGCGGACGCCCAGGAACGCTTGCCGCACCGGTTCGACCGGGTGCGGTTCGATCGTCATCGTCGTCTCGGCAGTGGTCGCTCCGGGAGGCTGTTGCCGCGCCGTGAAGAGCTTCTGTCGGGCGGGATGGAGCCACGCTTTCCAAGAATGCGGGCTCGAGGCAAAGTCGAAATACCGCGGGCTGGAGGTGGCGTGCAGCCGGTAGCGTCCGCCCGCCTGCTCGTCCCGCCAACCCTGCGGCAGTTCCGCGGGGCCGGTCAAGCGGTCGTAAACGATCGCCCCTTCCTGCACGGTGGGACCGATGACCTCGTACCCCTGCCTCTGCAAGGCGGCGAACAGTTGCGGCAGGTTCGCCGCGTCGAAACGATGCGCCGAGGAGGTCATCGTGTTCCTTCTCCAGATCAAGGGCAGCGTGGCTGGCTGAGCTGAGCGGTTTACCTCGACCAGCGCCGCGTGCAGTCTACCCTTCCGCCCGCGGCGTCTCAAACCAATTCCGGGCACGTTCCGGGCCGCCGCGTCCGCGGCGGGCGGGCCGTTCGGCGCGGTGGCCCGCAGGCGGTCTGGCGGAATTCACCAAGCAAGAACCGTCAACCCCGCGATAGCGTGTCGCGCCGGCTCCAGAACAATGACCGGCGTGTCGGGGGCGTCCCGGCGACGGCCGAACGCTCACCGCAAGATCGGATATCCCCAGGGAGAAGGCATGTCGACC
>CAYNVI010000097.1:3758-11569 GCA_964400585.1 uncultured Pirellulaceae bacterium
CAGCCTCAGCAGCCAGCTCAGCCCCAGCAGCCAGCTCGAGCAGCACCTCGACGCCCGCCGCTGAAGGCGCGCGGGCTGGGGGTTCGTTCCCGGTCCGGCTCGCCAGCTTCCGCCATGGCATGGAGGACTGGCACGAGCGGTTGTGGGGGACCGAAGGCCAGGGGACCGAAGGCCAGGGGACCGAAGGCCAGGGGACCGAAGGCCAGGGGACCGAGGGCCAGGGACCTTGGACGACCCCGCCGCTCGATCGGAGTGAGACCGACACCAGCCCCCCGCCGCTGGCGCGACGCTGCGGAGATGGGGAAGCCGAGGAGACGGTCTGCAGCGAGCTGTCGGCCGCCCATCGCGGGCAACGGGAACGTCTGGCGGCGATCGGCGAGATGGTGACGACCTTAGCCCATGAGAGCCGCAACGCGTTGCAGCGGATTTTCAGTGCGGTGGAGATGTTGCAGATCGATCTGGACGAGGCTTCCGAATCGATGCGCGACGTGGGGCAGATCGAGCGGGCGGCCCGCGACCTGCAAGAATTGCTGGACGAGGTGCGGAGCTATGCCGCGCCGCTGCAACTGGAACGCAACGAGACCGATCTAGGGCAACTGTGGCAGACGGCTTGGCAGCAGGTTGTCACCAGCCGCGGCGTGCCGCAGCTCCAGCTGGAAGAAGAGCGTCCCTCCACCCCCTTGCTCGGTTGCTTTGATCGCTTCCGCTTGGAACAGGTCTTTCGCAATCTTTTCGACAACGCGTTGGCGGCCTCTCCCCATCAGCCGCGGGTGCGTCTGCGCTGCGATCGTTGGGGATGTGCGGAGCGAGGGTACTGGCGGATTTCGCTTTGTGATAACGGGCCGGGCGTCCCGCCCCTGCAGCGGCGCCGGCTGTTTGAACCGTTTTACACCACGAAACGCCACGGCACCGGATTGGGACTGGTGATCGTCAAGCGGATCCTCGAAGCGCATGGCGGGCGCGTGCAATTTGGACCCAACCAGGATCCCGGCGCCGAGGTCCGGATCATCCTCCCTTGCCTCCTCCCCTCGTAAACCTCCCCCACGGCTGCGCCCTCCAACCTGCCGTAGTCCTCGCATCTGCCTGGTGTGGCGGTTGCCCCGCGAATTTTCCCACCCTCCGCCTGCTCGCCCCCGCCTGCTCGCCCCCGCCTGCTCGCCTCCCTGCCCGCTCCGCCCCCGGTTCCCCCTGAAGGCCTCCCGCACGATGCCGATCGCTTCCCTTCCTTCGCTGCAATCGCTCGACCGCGACACATTGGTGCAGCTGGCGCAGGTCGAGGCCGCGATGACCGTGACCTTCTACGCGCCCCTGCTGCCTGCGGGGGACGCACCGCAGGCCGGATTGCCGGGCTGGGAAGATTTGTTGGCGCGAGCCGTCGCCGGGCTCCGTCGGCACGGCTGGGAAACCGCCACGATCCGTCGGTTGGTCGAACCGGTCCGCCACTGGAGCGAACCGGGGCTGGTCATAAAGCAGGCGGCGACACCGGCAGGCGGGAATGCCGTGGCCGCCTTTCTGGCTGCTGAGCACCCTCCCGTGCTGTGCCGGTTGCCCTTCTCGCTGGCGGCGAGCATGGCGCATGGCCGTGCTTTTTCGCTGCTCCCCGCGATGCCGGTGTTGCAAGAAAAACCGCGGTTTCTCCTGCTGCTGCTCACCCTGGAGGGCGTGGTGTTGTGGCAATGCGATGGGGAGGAGATGGTTCGTCGCCCTTTGCCGCGAGCGGTTTGGCCGAGCCTGGAGACCTACTTGCGTTCGGCAGCCACGCGCGTTTCCCGGAGAACCCCGGGGAAGGCGGCCGTCACCGCCGCGTCGCCTCCGTCCCCGGCGGAAGCAAGGCTGGGGCAGATGACCACGCGGCCGGAAGAGCGCGAACCGGCGAGGCGGGGGCGCAGCGCGGCGTACGTGCAGGAGTTGGCCGCTGCGATGCCCCCAACTCTGGCAAGCACGCGGCTGCCGTTGGTGCTGGCGGCCGACGCCCGCTGGCATCCTCCGTTTCGCGAAGCCTGCGTTTCGCCCTATCTCCTCCCCGATGGCCTGTTTGTCCGGGACTGGACGGGCGCACTCGATGAGCTTCGCCACCGCGCGCAGGAAAAAGTCCGACGTTGGCAGGCGGAAAGCATGCTCGATCGCCCGGAACGGTTGTCCGGGCCGGGCGGGTGCGAGACGGTGAGCGAGGATCTGGAAACCGTCCTGACGGCGGCTTGGGCGGGACGCGTGCGCCGCCTGCAGGTTGCCCGTGACGCTGTCTGCTGGGGCGTCTTCCATCGCCGCAGGGGGATCCTGGTCGAACATTCCAGACGTTTGGGGGACAGCGAAAACCTGCTCGAACTGGCGGCCCGGCAGACCCTCCTGCACGGCGGAGAGGTTCGTGTCGTCGACCGGGAGCAAATGCCCGCCCGCGTCGTCGTCATGGCGGGCTTCCACCGCTGACGCAGCGAGCCGGGCGGCTGCCCCCCGAAAGCGCGGCGGGCGGCAAGCCGGAACCGGGAAAGCGGAAAGCGGAAAGCGGAAAGCGGGCTGGCGGGAAAGCGGCGGGCGGCAAAAACTGAGCCGCCCCCCCGGTGGCCAACAATCTTCCCCCGCTCGGTCGACGGCGGGGGGCGAGGATCGCTACGATAAGGGCAGCTGAATCGCGGTTTTTATCTGACACGTCGGCCCCCGACCACTCGTCCCTGGCGTGCCGCGGTCAGTCAGGCAAGCGATCCCCGATTGGCTGGCCAATGCGGCGCCGCTCGGAACGCTTCACGTGCCCCCATTGCACGAGCGGGACCGGAGGAGAGAGACGATGAGCCAAGCGGAAGAGGCCCCTTTAAGCCACGGTACCAACTTCGAAGCGCTGCGGAAGCGGGCCGAACAAGTGCTCGCGCTCGAACCCAACGAGACGCCGACGTTGCCGACGACCGACGTCCAGCATCTGATTCATGAACTTCACGTCTTCCAGACGGAACTGGAATTGCAGAACGAGGAACTGCATCGCTCGCAGATCGAACTCGCCGAAACCCGTAACCACTATTCGGATCTTTTCGAAGAGGCTCCTATCGGCTACCTGAGCCTTGATCGGCAGGGAAAGATTCGCAGCGCCAACCGGCATGCCGAAGAGATTTTTGGGAAGCCTCGTCACGAGCTGATCGAACAACCGGCGGCCCGGTTTTTTTCTGCCGAGTCGCAGCTCGTCTTGAGCCGCCATCTCGAAGCCCTCTTTCACGACGGCCAAAAACGCCGTTGTGAGGTGACGTGTTATCGCGACGAGCAGCTCCGGCATTTGATGTTGAAATCGATCTTGACGCAGTGGGAGGGCGAACCGCGCTGCCACACCGCGGTCGTCGATATGACCGAGCGATATTGCATCGAACACGAACTGCAAGAACTGAACCTCAATCTCGAACGGCGGGTCACGGAACAGACGCAGCGGATGCGGTTATTGGCGGAAGCGGTTTCGCACCTCGGGGAAGGGGTGATCATTACCGAGGGAACGCTGGAATGGCCGGGCCCCGAGATCGTCTTTGTGAACAAGGCCTTGTGTCGGATCACCGGCTACCAGAAAGAGCAGATCCTCGGGAATACTTTGCTGTTCCTGCACGGAGAGGGGTCCTACCGGAAACTGCTGGCCAAATTGGAACAAAGCGTGAAAGAGGGTTGTCCCTGCGAGATGGAGCTGGTCAGCCTTCGCCAGGATGGCACCCCCTATCACAGCGATCTCTTCATCACGCCGCTGTTAAACGAGCAAGGCATCCGAACCCATTTTGTGGGGATCTTGCGCGACATCAGTGCACGCAAACAGGCCGAGCAGGAACGACGTGAACGCGAGGAATGGCTGCGGGCGATCCTCGATGGCGCTTCGGATGCGATCATCATCGTCGACCACCGTGGGGAGATCGTCCGCGTCAATCCGGCCAGCCAAAAGTTGTTCGGCTACCCGCTGCCCGAATTGCTGGAAATCCCGCTGACGCAGCTCATCCCCGTGGCGGGCCGGGGAGAGGACGAGGGGGGGGATCGAGATTCATCGCGCCCGAGCCTTCATTTTTTGGGCAAGACGCGGGAATTGATGGGTCGCCGCAGCGATGGAACTCGCTTTCCCATCGAAGTCAGCGGCAATCAAGTCGATCACCTCCCGTTCTTTACCTGCATCGTGCGAGATATCAGCGAACGCAAAGCGGCCGCCGAGGCACTGCTGGAAAGTCAGCAGCGATTCGATCTGGCGATTCGGGGCTCGGCCGATGGGATCTGGGATTGGACCGACGTGGGCGAAGACGCATGTTGGTGGTCTCCACGTTTTTTCGAGTTACTCGGCTACCAACCGGGTGAAATCCCCCCGAGCCACCGCACCCTCCGTCGCTTGCTGCATCCAGAGGATCGCCAGCGGATCGCCGCAGCGCTCAATGCCCACTTGATGGACTCGGTTCGGTTCGATGTGGAGTACCGGTTGCAGACGAAGTCGGGTCAGTATCGCTGGTTCCGAGCCCGTGCTCATGTGCTCCGGAACGAAAACGGCCAAGCCCAGCGGATGACGGGCTGCTTGGAAGACATCGAGAATCGCAAGCAAATCGAAGAATCGCTGCGTCGGGAACACGAGCTAAGCGACAGCATTGTGGAGACCTGTCCGGCTATCGTGATGGTCTTGGATCCGCAAGGGAAGGTCCTGCGGTTCAATCGTTTTGCCGAGAAGATTACCGGCTGGGACGCCTCGGAGGTGGTCGGACAAAATTGGCTTGAGCTCTCCTTGCGTACCGAAGATCAAACGTTGATTGCGGAACTCTTCCAGCAGGCAGTTCATGGAGAGCAAACCGCGGGCTACGTCGGCAAGCTGCTGAGCAAGGACGGCCGGGAACTCGACATCGAATGGTATGACGCCCCGCTGAGCGGACCGTCAGGCGAATTCGTCGGGTTGGTTTGCATCGGGCAGGACATCACCGAACGTCGTGCACTCGAACAAGAAGTGCTGGAGGTCGCGGCGGAAGAGCAGCATCGGATCGGCAACGACCTGCACGACGGCGTCTGTCAGCAATTGACCGGGCTTGGCATGCTGGCCGAAGGCCTCGCCGACTTGTTGCGGGACGAATCCGCTGCGAAGGCAACGGCTTCCGCGGAGACGGCCGCCGAGGGCTCCGCCGGCGGGCGACCGCCGCGGGATCTGTTCGCCGTCGCACGGCAGCTGTCCGAGGGCCTGGGCCGCGCCACCGCCCATACCCGCTCTTTGTCGCATGGACTGATCCCGGTCGATGTCGATGCCGAGGGATTGCGGGCTTCCTTGGTAGAACTAGCGCGTTCCATCGAACAACTGCATCAGGTCGACTGTCACTTCGAATCGCTCAAAGGCTTACAGGTCCGTGATAACTATGTTGCCAACCATTTGTACCGGATCGCTCAAGAAGCGGTCGCCAACGCGCTTCGCCACGGCAATCCCCGCACGATCGCCGTGTCGCTGCGGGAGCAGGATGGTCATGTGGTGCTGCGGATCGCCGATGATGGGGTCGGGATCCATGCCCACGATTCGTGGCATGATGGGATGGGACTCCGGATCATGCAATATCGGGCGAATATGATCGGTGCGGCACTGACGGTCCAATCGCTACCGGGCGCGGGGACCACGATTGAATGTCGCTGCATCAAGCGGCGGACCGGGGATCCCTCCCCTTCAAAATCCTAGTTGCAGGAGAGAGATCGTGGCGACCATTCTTGACAAGAAGCGGATCTTTATTGTCGATGACCACACGATGGTCCGGGACGGGATTCACTTCCAACTTTCCAATTTCCCGGGCCTCGAGGTATGCGGCGAGGGCGAAAGTGTGGACGAGGCGTTTGCCCAAATCAAAGCAACGCGCCCGCACCTGGTGATCATCGACCTGTCGCTGAAAGACGGCCATGGGTTGGAATTGGTCAAACTGGTCAAGCAGCATGATCCTAAGATCAAGATGCTCGTCTCGACCATGTACGACGAATCGCTCTATGCCGAACGCTCGCTGCGGGCCGGGGCGCAAGGCTACTTGAACAAACAGGAATCTCGCGAGAAGTTGGTCGAGGCGGTGCGGGCCGTGTTGGCGGGCCAGCGTTACTTGAGTCCCCAAATGACCGACCGGCTCGTCGCCCAGGCGGTCGGCAACCGCGTCGATGCCGCGCAAAGCTCGCCGGTGGAAACGCTGAGCACACGGGAGCTGGAGGTGTTCAAAATGATCGGGGACGGCAAATCGACAGGAGCGATCGCCCGCGCGCTGCATCTCAGTCCCCATACGATCGACACGCACCGCGAAAAGATTAAAACCAAGCTGGGCCTCCGGACCGGCGGCGAACTGCAACGCGAAGCGGTCCACTGGGTCCTCGAACAACGCTAAAAAACGCTGCCGAAATCGGTGCCCCCGCCCCGCAACCCCTTTCCAGAAAACGGGCCGGCTGAGGGCGCTTCTGAATCTCCGCAAAGCCGCCACCTCTCTCCCACACCCAGAAAGCGAGCTCCCATGCAGAAACGCCTGCTGATGCTGGTCGGCGATTTCGTCGAAGACTACGAAGCGATGGTCCCCCTGCAGATTTTGCAGTGTGCTGGCCATGAAGTCGTCACCGTCTGTCCCGATAAGAAACCGGGCGATTCGGTCGCCACGGCGATCCACGATTTCGAAGGGGATCAGACCTACAGCGAGAAACCGGGGCACCGGTTCGCCATCACGGGCGATTTCGAAACCCTCGCCTTGGACGCCTTCGATGCGTTGGTGATTCCGGGAGGCAGGGCCCCCGAATACCTGCGTCTCCATCCTCGCGTCCTGGAAATCGTCCGCAGCTTTGACGAGGCGGGCAAGCCGATTGCGGCGGTTTGCCACGGGCCGCAAATCCTGGCCGCCGCCGGGGTCCTGCAGGGCCGCGAGTGCAGTTGCTATCCAGCCTGCAGTCCCGAAGTGACGCTCAGCGGAGGGACGTACATCCCGCCTGCCGAGACGATGGACAGCGTGCATGTCGATGGCAATCTGGTGACCGCTCCCGCTTGGCCCGCGCACCCTGCTTGGATGCGTGCCTTGCTGGATTGTTTGGAAAAGCAGGAATAGCGGCCGTTCAGAAGGCGGCCGCCGTCGCCCCCTCGATCCGTGGCTCGGCCACCGCGGTCAGTTCCCCCGACGGCAGACGCACGATCGCCTGGGCCGTTGCGACCGCTCGGCGACGCTCGACTTCATGACCACGCTGCCGCAGGCCCGCCACGACCTCGGCCGGCAGACGCTGCTCGACCAGCAAGCGATCCGGCCGCCATTGGTGATGGACCCGCGGCGCCTGCATCGCGGCGGGCAAACCTTGCTGTAACCCCACGACCCGCAGGATAAGCTGCGCGACGGCCGATATGATCCGGGGGCCCCCGGCGGCCCCGCAGGTCAACACGGGGATCCCGTCGCGGCTCACCAACGTCGGGCTCATGCTGGAAAGCGGGCGTTTGCCCGCTTCCGGGACGTTCGCTTCGCGGCCCACCAGCCCAAACGCATTCGGGATGCCGGGGGCGATCGCGAAATCGTCCATCTCGTTGTTCAGGACCACGCCCGTCCCAGGGATCACGACTTTCGATCCGAGCGTCGTGTTGATCGTACTGGTGATCGCGATCCAGTGTCCTGCGGCGTCGACCGCCGTCAGGTGGGTCGTGTGCCGTTCGGCAGCGGCCTGCTGGCCGAACCACTGGGCCTCGACTTCCGGAGGGAGCCCGGCGGCGATGCCCGGCGAGGTGCGGCCCGGATCGATCGAAGCGGCCCGCCGGCGGAGGTAAGCTTCGTCGACCAAGCCTTGCGGAACGTGGCTGAAATCGGGATCGCCCAGCCAGCGTGCGCGGTCGGCAAAGGCCCTCCGCA
>CAYNVI010000098.1:0-6350 GCA_964400585.1 uncultured Pirellulaceae bacterium
CATGCCATTCCCTGGTACGACTACTTGCTCAGCGCCGTGACGCTGCTCATCGGCCTGACCGGATGCACCTCTTCCTGGTTCGGCGACGGCCAGGGCAAAGGATCCCAGGGAAAGCTCGACGGCTTGCTGGCCGCTCCCGACGCGCCCGACCTGATCGGTGATGCGGCGATCCCCTATGGCTTGACCTTTTCCCGTGTCGAAGGGGTGGGGATGGTCAACGGCCTGGCCGGCTCCGGCGGTCCCGCCGACCCTTCGCCGCAGCGTGAACACCTGTTGGCCGAGATGCAGACGCACGACGTGATCGAACCCGAAACGCGGTTGGAATCGACCGAAACCGCCCTGGTCAGTGTGGCGGCGATCATTCCCCCGGGAATCCGTCGCGGCGATCCGGTCGATTTGATCGTGCGGGCCCCGGAAACTTCCGACGCGAGCAGTTTGAACGGCGGCTGGCTGATGCCGACCCGGCTTTACGAGATGCGGGTGATCCGCAATGCGGTCCGCAAGAGCGACGTGATGGTCGTCGGCGTCGGCCCGCTGCTCGTCCGCGGCGTCCATGAAGAGACGGACGATCCGGAATTGCTGCGGGAAGGCCGGGTGCTCGGCCGCGGGCGTTCGCAGATCGACCGACCCCTCGGCCTGGTCGTCCGTCCCGAATACCAACATGTGTTGCTCGCCGCCCAATTCGCCAAGGCGATCAACGACCGCTTCTTCTTTTTTGACGGTTCGTCGCGGCGGGGGATCGCCGAAGCCCGCGAAGACGACTTTATCGAGATCGAAATCCATCCGCGGTACCGTCGCAACGTGCATCGCCTGGTCGCGGTCATCCGCTCGATCGCGCCCGACAAAAAACGCGAATCGCTGTCGGATCGCTTGAATCGCTTGAGCAAGAAACTGGCCGAGCCGACGACGGCGGCCGACGCGGCGCTCGAATTGGAAGCGATCGGCGACGATGCGGTCCCGACCCTGATCGCCGCCCTCGATCACCCCAGTGCCGAAATCCGGTTCTATGCGGCAGAGGCCCTCGCCTATCTCGATCGCGAGGAAGCGATCGCCCCGCTGGAAGTGCTGGCTCGCGAGGAGCGGGCGTTCCGCTTCCCCGCCTTCGCGGCGATGCAAGGATTGGAGCAACAGGCGGCCGCCGAGGCCTTGCGGCGGCTGCTGCACCAACCGAGCAACGAGACGCGGTATGGCGCGTTCCGCGCCTTAAGGGAACGCCGCGACCGCGATGTGCTCGCCCCGGGACAAGTCCTCAACGAGCATTTCCAGCTCTACCAGATGCCCTCCAACGCCCCTCCCCTGGTCGCGGTCAGCCTGGTGCGGCACCCCGAAATCGTCCTGTTCGGCGGCCCCTGCCCGATCGCACGGGGGGTCTCCTATGCCGGCAAGGGCGGCGTCGTGATCCGTACCAACGACGCAGGCGAACTGCGGGTCAGCCGCTTCCTGCCGGGACGCCCCGATCGGCAGACGACGGTCCCTGCCAACGTGGCGTCGCTGTGTGTCGGAATCGCCGAAGTCGGCGGAGGCTACGGGGACTGCGTCGACGCCCTCCGTGTCCTCAAGGTCAAAGGCCTGCTCGAGTCCCGCTTGGCGATCGACCCGCGGCCGCAACCGCTGCGAACGTACTATCGCGATGATCCGCTCGCCGATGTCGACGAAGCACCGGCGATGGGCGAGCGGCTGCCGCCGGAGAAGATCAATCCTCCCGAGGCGGAGCCGCCCCAATTCTCCTGGACCGACCCGTTCGGCTGGCGGGGCTGAAAGCCCTTCCGAAAACCAGCCAACTGGCCGCGCAGCGGCTCCTTTCGTTCCCTCTCGCCCCGCGCAGCGGGGGAGAGGGGTAGGGTGAGGGGGTTTCCGGAGAGGCACTGACCCCCGCGCCGGTGTCGGGCGACGCTGCCATTCGCTCTATCCGCCAACGTGCCTTTGGTTTACGCTCTAAAGGCTGGTTGCTTCGCCACCCAAGCTTTCCACTGGACAGCATCGATTGCCGCGCGCGGCTGGGCGTGATCCCTGCTTTTTCGTGCGATGAACACACGGCGCTGTCCAACTAAAGAAGAAGCCGTTCTCGGTTCGCGGGCGAATCGGCTCCCCGCCGACTGATCCGCTCGCCTGCCCTCGTTCCTTTGCCGCTATCCAGGCATGCTCAAAGCGCTCGAACTCGCCGGCTTCAAAAGCTTCGCCGACAAAACGCGTTTCGACTTTCCCGACGGGATCACCGTCGTGGTCGGTCCCAACGGTTCGGGCAAAAGCAACATTGTCGACGCGATCAAATGGGTGCTCGGTTCCCAATCGGCCAAAAGCCTGCGTGGCAAGGAGATGGCCGACGTCATCTTCAAGGGCTCCCAAAGCCGGGGCGCCGCGGCGACCGCGGAAGCGACGATTGTCTTTGACAACAGCGGCGGAGAGCTGCCCGTCGACGCCCCCGAAGTGCACGTGACACGCCGGGTCTTCCGCAGCGGGGAAGGGGAGTACCTGATCAATGGCCAGCCCTGCCGCCTGAAAGATGTCAAGAGCCTGATCGCAGGCACCGGGATCGGCATCGACGCCTACAGCCTGATCGAACAGGGCAAGGTCGATCGGATGCTGCAGGCCAACGCCAAAGATCGCCGAGCGATCTTCGAGGAAGCGGCCGGCATCAGCCGCTTCAAGGCCAAGAAAGTAGAAGCCGAACGCCGGCTGGCCCGCGTCGATCAAAACCTGGTCCGGCTGGGCGACATCGTCGATGAAGTCGCTTCGCGTCTGCAGAGCTTGAAATCGCAAGCCTCCAAAGCCGAACGTTATCGTGAAGCGAGCGAGCGTTTGCGGGATCTTCGCACCCAGGTCGCCTGGACCGACTGGGCGGAGCTGACCGCCGAATTGACGCGTGCCGACAACGAACGGGGCGAAGCGATCGCCGCCCAGCAGGCCCAGGAAGCACGCCGCGAGGCGATGGCCGAGCGTCGCCAGCAGACCGAACAGGCCTTGCAAGAAATGGCCGAGCAGGTGGCGGAAGTCGAAGCGAAACGGTCCGAAATCGCCCGTACGATCGCCACCCTCAGCGGTCGCCGGGATGCCGACCTCGCCTCCCTGGAAGACCTCGAAGCGACGATCGCCAAAGGCCGCCGCCGTGTCCGCTCGTTGCAGTCGCAGGCGGGGAGTGCCGCCGCCGAATTTCGCGGCGTCCGCGACCGCCTGAGCGAATACGAAACGACGTTCCAAGAAGCCCAACAGCGGGCCGCAGAAGCCGAGCAGGATCGTCAGCAAGCGAGTGAACACGCGGAAACCCTTCGCCATCAACGCGAACGCTTGCAGTCCGAACACATGGCAGCCCTCCGCCGTGTCGCCGATCTGGAAGGGTCGGTCCAACGTTGGGAACAACAGATCGGAGAAGGCGAGCGGACCCTCGATTCGCTGGAACAACGACGGCAGGCAGCTGCAGCGGCCTATCAGGAATCGTGTGAGGAAACCGACCGCTGTGACGCCGCCTGGCAAGAACTCGACCGGCAGATTCAGGAGGCAGGCAAAGCGATCGAATCGGCGCTCGCCGAGCTCAACGAGCGACGCCGCGTGTGGGATCGCCGCCGCGAAGAGTTGGCCGCCTTCCAGGTTCGCCTGCAAGGCGTGACCGAACGGTTGACCGTCCTGCAAGACCTGCAGCGGCGGCAGGAAGGGGTCGGGAGCGGCATCCGTTCGCTAATGGAACAAGCTCGCCAGGCACCGCAGGGCTTGCTGGCCGATGTCCTGGGGATGGTCGCCGAAAAGTTTGAAACCGACGTCAATGTCGCGCCGCTGATCGATGCTTCCCTGGGACCGCTGGCCGAATACGCGATCGTCCGGGGCGAGACCGTGCAGCAAGCGATCCTGGCGGGGGATCTGGAGATTACCGGCCGCGTCGGCCTGTTGCGGATCGATGAACTGCCGCCGCGACGCCCCGGCGACAAGATCCGTCTGGACGGGCTGACCGGGGTGATCGGCCGAGCGGACAAGATGATCCGCACCGACGAACGGTTCGAACCGCTCGCACGGCATCTGCTGGGAACCACCTGGTTGGTCGATTCGCTCGGCACCGCGTTGGGTCTTCGCAAACTGAGCGGGGCAGGGCTTCGCTTCGTCACCAACCGCTGTGAGTTGCTCGATCGAGACGGTTCGGTCGTCGTCGGTCCCGCCGAATCGGCCGCCGGGCTCGTCAGCCGCCACAATGAATTGTTGGCCGCCGAACAGGAACAGAACCACTACCGTTACCAGCGGCAGCAAGCCGAAGCGGAAGTCAAACGTTTGGCCGAACGCGTCGACCAGGACCAAGCGGCGCTGGGGCGCAAGGAAGATGCCCAGCGCGAAGCGATCACGCAACGGGCCGCGGCGGAGGCGACCGCCCGGCACGCCCGCGAACGACGCGAAGCCCGGCAACAGGGGCTCGAGGCGATCACCGCCGAACAGAAGGAGGTCGAAGCTTCACGCCGGCAAGCCGATTCGCAGCTCGAATCCCTCCGCACCGAGCTGGCTGAATGCCGCGAAACGATTCGCCGCTATGAAGAGGCGGCGACGCAAGGCGATCAGGATCTCGCCGCCGCCGAAAACGGGCTGCGGCAAGCGACCGACCGGGTGATGTCGTTGTCGGTCGATGTGGCCCGCGCCGAACAGAAAGTCGAAGCGCTCACCGCCACCCTGGAACAGCAACGACGCGATCAAGGAGAACGAGAAGCCGCCGTCGCCGAAGTCCGTCAGCAACTCGCCGTCGATCGGCAGCGGTACGCGGAACTCAGCCTGCGACTGCTCAACACCAACAGCCAACTGTCGGAACTGCAACTGCGCTCCGAAGCCACCGAACAGCAGCTCGCCGGCTTGGCGGAACAGGCCGAGGCCGCGCGGGAAGAACAGCGTGCCTGCCAGCGGGAATACGAGGCGGTTTCTCAAGCGGCCACGCAGGCGAGCGAGCAATTGCATGCGATCAGCAGCCGCCGCGACAATGCCAGGCTGCGACGCGAAACCCTGGCCGAGCGACTGTTGGAAGATTACGAGATCGACCTCCGCGGCGGCGAACCACCCGCAGACCACGGGCCCCCCACCGACCGCGAGGCGGCCGAACAGGAAATCGGTCGGCTGCGAGAGCAGGTTCAGCGGGTGGGGGCTGTCAATATGGAAGCGCTCGCCGAACTGGAAGAATTGCAGACGCGCTATGACGAATTACATGGGCAATACCAGGACCTGACGGCCGCCAAGGATTCGCTCGAACGGATCATCCAACGGATCAATGCCGATAGCCGGCGGCTGTTCCTCGATACGCTCGAAGCGATTCGGCAAAACTTCCAGCGGCTCTACCGCAAATCCTTTGGCGGCGGGACCGCGGACCTGATCCTGGAAGATACCAACGATCCGCTGGAAGCCGGCGTGGAGATTGTGGCGACGCCGCCCGGCAAACCGTCCTTCTCCAATTCGCTGCTTTCGGGAGGGGAAAAGGCGTTGACCGCGGTCGCGCTGCTGATGTCGATCTTCCAATACCGGCCCAGTCCGTTCTGTGTGCTCGACGAGGTCGACGCCCCCTTCGACGAAGCCAACATCGGACGGTTCGTCACCGTGCTGACCGAATTCCTCGATCAAACGAAATTCGTCGTCGTCACCCACAGCAAAAAGACGATGACGGCGGCCACCACACTGTACGGCGTGACGATGCAAGAATCGGGCGTCAGCAAACAGGTCTCGGTGCGGTTTGAGGACGTCAGCGAGGATGGCGAAATCAATACCGACCATGACCGCGGCGTCGCCTGATCGCGGGGGAGGGGATGAGGCGCCGTTTTCCGACAAAGCCTACAAGACGCCCCGGTCGCGCGGGTCGGTCAGCCCGTCGGCCAGTTTCCGCAACGCCTCGGTTTCGATCTGGCGGACACGTTCCCGCGTCAGCCCCAGCTCCGCCCCGATCTCCTTCAGCGTGTGGGGCTGCGAATCGCCCAAACCGAAACGCATCTTCAACACCGTGGCTTCCCGCGGCTCGAGGTGATCGACCAGTTCCATGGCGTGCCGCAAAATATCGTGATCAAGCAACTCCTCGTCGGGCGCCTTGAGGCGTTCGTCGGTAACCATCTCTCCGAGCGACCAGCCGGAATCGGTCTGATCGCTTTGGGGGGTGCTGTTGTTGATCCGGATCGCTTTTTTGATGATCGGCAGCTTCTTTTTCGGCAGCCCCAGCATCCGCGCGATTTCCTCGTGCGTGGGCGTCCGCCCCAGTTCTTCGGACAGACGAGCCGACGCCCGCCGCCACTTGCTGAGCAATTCGACCATGTAGGCAGGGATCCGGATCGTCTTCGCACTATTGATCAACGCCCGCTTGATCGACTGTTTGATCCAGTAACTGGCGTAGGTGCTGAAGCGGGTTC
>CAYNVI010000098.1:6360-11415 GCA_964400585.1 uncultured Pirellulaceae bacterium
AGGATCAAAACCCTCGACCGCCCGCAACAAGCCGAGGTTCCCCTCTTCGATCAGGTCCTGCAGCCCCAATCCTTTGCCGGTGTACCCGCGGGCGATATTGACGACCAGCCGGAGGTTGGCGCGAACCATCCGATCTCGCGCCTCGACATCCCCTTGAGCGATCCGGCCGGCCAGCTCTTGTTCGTCGGCGGCGGTCAGCAACGAGGTCTCGTTGATTTCTCGCAGATAGGTTTCCAGCGGTGCCTGGGCCCCACTGCCAGCACGGGCCGCCCGCACTTTACGCTGCGCTTCCTGCAATTCATCGTGGGCAGGTTTTGGCAAGTCTGCCGACTCGTTGGCGATAATCACTTCCGACATGACGTCCTCAATAGGCGGATGGGTCTCGACGGGACAAAAAGCGCCCACCGCAGGGAGGGTTGCGGGGGCGAGCGGCTTCGTCCAACCAACGAAGCACGGGTGTCGATAACCAACAACATCGGCGTCAACGCTCGCGATCCGCAAAGATAAGCGTAGGAGGCGATCTGCACCGTCGTTAACGAGGATGCCGGTTGCAGCGGTCGCGCGGCCGGCTTGCCTGCAACCCTCTCGGGATCGGCATGGGGAAGCGGCCGAATGCCGCCTTGCGGCTGCGGCGCCTGTTCAGTGCGGCGATTTTTAGGCTTCCTCAGAAAGCCGAGAAACTGCTCGCGTAGCGACGCCCCGATGTCCCTTCTCCCCCGCCGCGCAGCGGACCGCGGGGGAGAAGGAGAGGATGAGGGGCAGTTTTCTGACAAGGCCTAGTGCGGCGTCTTTCCCCGCGTGCGCGTCCGCCAAAACCACTCGCCAAAGGGTTCGCCCGGCTGACGGCTGGCCGCGTAACGGGCCAGCCAAGGTTCCAGGAAACGGCGAAAGGCAACGGCGTCTTCGACCTGCCCAACCGAGACGCCCAGCCGCGTCCCGCCGCCGCCGAAAAAAACGCGACGCGCCCCACGCCGCTCGGCGACCACCCCGATCTCGCTGGTCAGCGGCCGACTGCAACCGTTGCCACACCCGCTGAGGGCAAACCGCGGAGGGCTCACCGCCAGGCCGCTGGCGACCTCGCTCACCACCCGCTGCCACGCCGGGAGCACGCGTTCCGCTTCATCGACCGCCAACGGACAACTGGGGAAGGCGGGACAAGCGATCGCGACGGGCAGGGCGACGGCCGCGACCTGCCGGCTGGCTCCCGAGCCCGCGGCGGGATCGTGCCCGGCACACCACCGCCCTGCCTCGGGAGCGATCACGGCCAAGGCTTCTAGCACCTCCCGGCGGTCGGCGGCTCGAACGTCGGCGATCACCAAGCGATGCTGCGGCGCCAGCCGGGCGGTGGCTCGCAGCGCCGCTAACCGCCGGAGGGCAGCGACCGTCGAAGGCTGGCACGGCAATCGCCCCGCCGGCAGCGGCACGCAGAACGTTCGCCGCCCATCGGCTTCGATTTTTTCCAATGGATGGTCGACCGCCCGCAGCTCGGCCTCCGCCGGTGGGCCTTCGGTAAACCGCAGTCGCGCCCCGCCCGGGGTATGAGCCAGCGCGTCACGAATCGTCGCGATCCCCAGCCGACGCACGACGTATTTCCAACGCCGCCAAGGCCGCCGTTCACCAAGAACGCGGTGGAGGTACAGTTGCAACAAGCTGTCGAGCAAAGCGTTCACATCGCCGCTGGGAACCGTCCCCAGCCACTCGGCAAGCTGAGCCACGGAACCATCCCGATCGGGCTGATAGGCGGTCGATCCCCCCACGAAGATGTCGACGCGAGGCTCCGTCCGGCGGTCGCCCTCCGTCCCGCGAAGCACGATCGCCAAGTCGTTATTGAGCACATCGACGCAGTTGTGTCCGGCCACGGCGAGACCGACTTTCCATTTGTGCGGCAAGACTTGCCGGTGGGCCTCCGGCGACGAAGCATCCGGCGGAGGCGGGGCCAGCGGGAGCGGCGGGTCGGCGCCCTCGGGCCAGCATTCGAACGCCGGGCCGGTCGGCAGGAAGTCGGTTGCCAGGCGGGCCGCCAAGCTGCGCAGCTGACGCTCCCGAGCCCTCTGCGGCGGAAGGGGGCAGCAGGTGAAGTTGCGCACCGTGTTGCCGCACGAGCCGGCGGTGTGCAGCATCGCCGCCCGCAGCCCGTCGATCACCTGCGGTGCGGATGCCAGCTCGATCCCGTGCAATTGAACCGCTTGGCGACTGGTCAGACGGAGCGAACCGTCGCCGAACTCCATCGCCAATTCGGCAAGTTGCCGCAATTGATGGAAGGTGATCCCCCCCGCGGCCGTCCGCATCCGGATCATCCAACGGCGGACAGCGGCCGGGGAGGCCACCGGATCGCCGGCTGGAGAGGGACCGGCGAGACGGCGAAACTTTTGCTGATACAGTCCGCGGTTCCCGGCCGCCACGCGATGCTTAGCGCCTAATGGGCCACCCTCGGTGATCACCTGCTGCATCCGTTGCCAGAAGTCGGCCTCGGCGGCTTCGTCGGGCGTGCATTCGATGGTGGTAGCGGCGGTGGCGGCGCCGTCCCCCGCTTCCACCGCGATCCACTGCACACGCGGCAGTTCGCAGGCCGACGCCAAGCGAACGGCCGACGGCCCGAGTCCGGCATCGGCTTTTCCCAACATCCGCAGCAGGCCCGCCTGCTGATCCAGCGAGACTTCGGCTGCCACGATCGTGAGCTGCTCGACCGCCCGATCGCTCCGCGTCTGGGCCAGCAGCCGGTTCGCTTTCTCCGCAGCGCGGCTCTCCGCCTCGTGATCCGCTCGCTCGGCAAATCGCAGCAGCTCACCCGCCAGCGTCGGCGTCGGTACCGAGGCAGAAGCACCGACGCGTAACACCGTCGCCAGCCAACAACCGTGCAGATTGCGGATGACCACTTCGTCGCCGCGCTGCACCGTCCGGTCGTCCCCTGCTCGCTTCAGCTGATGGATCGTCCCGACCCATACGACCGTTCCCGCCGGTCGCAAACGGACCAGCACCGACAGGATCGAGCCGCTCGGTCGCTCGGGCGAATCAGCCGGTGGATCGGGTTGGATCGGCTGCTCCGCCATCGACACCGCTCGCTGTTGTACCCGGCTCGACCACCCCGGTTCGCGGCCCCAGCAATCGTGCAGGGCTGATCGTGCAGGGCTGTTCGTTCGCAGCCGACCTGAAAGAACAGTACCTCTGGCGGGACTCGAACCCGCAACATCTCGATTAGAAGTCGAGTGCTCTATCCAGTTGAGCTACAGAGGCGCGCGTCGACAAGGATCGCAGTATCTCGCTTGCGTTCCGATCCGGCAAGGCAGCAACAGCGACGGCTTCGCGAGGGAGAGGGGGCGGCCAACTTGGCGGCGGGAGGGGCCGAAACCGCTCCCTTCGCGCAGGCCCTCCCCTCCGATAGCCATTGTGCGCCACCATTTTTTTGCTAGTCTAACGGATTGGTTCGCGGCAGTTCCGATCTCACTGGGGCTGCCGCACAGCACTTCTATCGTTGGTTAGTTTTCAGAGGAGATATTCGCCGGTGGGTACGAAACGCACGGGAAAAGGACGCCGCAAGGTGGGACGGAAAAAGCGACGCATGCGAGCGAAGATTCGTCACCGGAAGAAATAATCGGCGAGGCTCCCCGATCCGCTCGCGATCCTCCGCTTCCCGATCGCCGAACGTTCGTTCGGTGGCGGGAACAGGTGAGGTTCGCCGCTGCAACTCAAAACAGACACCCTCCCACTGGGCTCACTGTTCCACACAAGTCGGCCTTGCCGACTCTTGCTCCCTCTCCCCCAAAAAGGCGGCGAAAATGGCGTGTCAAAATAGAACGCTACGAGCGCCGCCTTTTCGGGGGAGAGGGGACCAAAAACAGCCTCATCAGAGATGTGTGGAACAGTCAGCCCGCCGGGAGGGTCGAGCGACAGCGAGGGGAGGGGCTGGGAAGCTCCATCTGCGCCGCAGTTAAGCCGATCCACCCCAACCATCCAGTCCGCTCCCACATCCAGCCTCGCGCGGCAACTCAAAGCAACACCGACGCGGTCACTCCTCCGAGAGCCCCATTCGCGAGAGCCACCGACGCACTGGTTTCCCTTCGTCGTCGTTCGGTCCGTGCTGGCTGGCCCGTTCCTGGTGGGCCAGCGATTCTTCGAGTTCGGCATTGCGTTTTTCCAACGCCTGCCGGTCGCGTGCCAGTTTCGCCCGTTCCATCGAGACCTCGATCTCGGCGTTCCGCAGCTTCTCCTCCCATTCGGATTTGAGCTGCTGAAGGTTTTCGCGTTCCTCGCGGATCAGTTCGTCCTGGTCGAACATGCCGGCGATCGCCGCTGCGCCGACCGCCACGTCACCGACGGTGGCTGATTGCTGTTCCAGCAACTGCTGTAACTCAGCGATCTCGGCATCCCGCCGCATGATTTCACGATCGGTCTGATGGACCATATCCCGCAGGGCTTGCAGTTCGTCCCGCGTTGTTTCGGCAGCCGGATCATCGGCGGCGACTTCGGACAGGAAACGCGACTCCTCGTCCTCGAGCCGCGCTAGGATCATCCGCTTGCGTTCTTCCCAGGGGAGCGAATCGAGCGATTCGGAGCCGTCTTGACCGGTGCAATCGTTGACCGAGCTGGTCGCGACCCGGCCCGCCAGATCGCTATTCTGGGATTCGAGCTCTTCGTTGCGCCGCTGCGCCGCCGCCAATTCAGAGCGCAGCGACGCGACGTCGCTCGCTTCGCCGTCGCTGTCGCCTCCATCGTTGACGCTGGAAAACAGGCTGTGGCAAAGCTGTTGGTCCTGATCTTCGCGGAGCTGCTGCAGTTCGCGCTCGACTTCTTCCCGCTGCTGCCGCTCCCGCTCCCGTTCTTCTCGAAGGGTTTCTAACTCGGCCCGACCCGCTTCCAACTGCTCCTGAAGTTCCGGATCGATCGTCTGGTTTTGCTGCCCGGTCTCCTGGATCGCGGCGACGGTTTCCAGCAACACCGCCCGCAACTCCACCGATTCGTTTTGAAACGATTCAGCCACCCCGGAGACCAGTTCGCCCAGCCGCGCCGCTTGGGTCGCCAGGGTTTCCCTCGTTTCGGCGGCTTGCCGATGCCGCC
>CAYNVI010000099.1:0-4104 GCA_964400585.1 uncultured Pirellulaceae bacterium
AACCCAGATCATCAGGACTGTGCCCCACTGCACCGCCGCGGCATCGCCCTGCCCCGACCTCTCGGGTGGACATGCTGGCGATCGGCGTCTCGACCGGCGGCCCGAATGCCCTGTTCCAGGTATTGTCCAAGGTCCCCGGCGATTTCCCGGTGCCGATCGTGATCGTGCAGCACATGCCGCCGGTGTTCACCAAACACTTGGCAGCTCGCTTGGATCAAGGTTGCGCCATTCCCGTTCGCGAGGCGGAACATGGGGACCGCCTCGAGCCGGGCGGCGCTTGGATCGCCCCGGGCGGCATGCACATGATCGTTCAGCAGCGAGGCCGCCAATCCTTCGTGCGGATGAACGACCAGCCCCCGGAAAACTCCTGCCGCCCTTCGGTGGACGTGTTGTTCCGCTCGGTCGGCGAGTGCTTCGGAGCTCATGCGATGGCCACCATCCTCACCGGTATGGGCCAGGACGGTTTGCTTGGCTGCCAAGAAATCCATCGTCTCGGCGGTCGGGTCACGGTTCAGGACGAGGCGACTTCCGTGGTTTGGGGCATGCCCCGGGCCGTTGCGAAAGCGGGAATCGCGGATCGCATCCTCCCGCTCGACGCGATCACCGAAGACTGGATCCGCCAGACTTCTCGAAATCTAATTTCATCCTCATGACCGAGCCAGGGGCAAAACCATGAGTTGCGCGACAAAGACCGTGGACGTCAATTCCTTCGACTTCATCAGCCGCTTCATCCGCGAGAAATCTGCGATCGTGTTGAATCCGCAGAAAGCGTATTTGGTCGAATCCCGGCTGGCGCCGCTGTTGACCAAGTTTGGACTGGATTCGATCGAAGCGTTGGTGCGTGAACTGCAAAACCCGGGCGCCCGCGATCTCCGTCGCGAAGTCGTCGAGGCGATGACCACCAACGAAACCAGCTTCTTTCGTGACCTGCACCCCTTCCATGCGCTCCAGGATCAAATCCTGCCGGAACTGATCGAGCGGCGTCGTTCGCAACGGCGTTTGCGTTTCTGGTCGAACGCCTGCTCCAGCGGGCAGGAACCCTATACGATCGCCATGCTGATCCGCGATAACTTTCCCCTCCTCGACCGCTGGCAGTTGGAGATCTTGGGAACCGATATCTGCACGCAAATGCTGGATCGGTGCCGCCAAGCAAACTTCAACCAGACCGAGGTCAACCGCGGATTGCCCATGCAGATGTTGATGAAGTACTTCTCCCGCCGAGGCACCCAATGGGTCGCCAAGAGGGAACTGCGGGAATGCCTCGATTTCCGCTGCCTCAACTTGATCGAGCCGTGGCCAAACCTCCCGAAGATGGACGTCATCTTCCTCCGCAACGTGCTAATCTATTTTGACACCGATGTGAAACGACAGATCCTCGAGAAGATCCGCCGCACGTTGCAGCCCGACGGATACCTGTTCCTCGGAGGTGGCGAAACGATGATGAACCTCAGCAAAGCGTTCACACGCGATCGAATTGGCCAAGCCACGTGCTATCGCCCCGCGTGAACTCGACAGCCGCTTAAACTCGCCCCAGCGGCCTGCTCCCCTGCTGCACGAAAAAGTCGATTATGGTATCCCGCGACGAGATCGTCGAAGTCACGGATAACGTCGTTCACACCCTCTTGGGATGGGGGCTCGCCCCCGTCGCGAAGCCGAGCGGCGCATCCTTGAGCGATCCGCGATCCATCAGAGATCCCCTGGCCGGGCGGGTCCCGATTGCCGGAGAGTGGAATGGCGCGGTGCTGCTTTACACCAGCGGCCGGTTTGCCAAGGAAGCTGCCAGCAAAATGCTGGCGATGCCGCCGGAAAAGGTCGCAGCGGCGGACCTCGAAGATGCGCTGCTGGAGCTGACCAACATGGTCGGAGGCAATATCAAGAGTCTCCTGCCTGGTCCCTCGGTGTTGGGGCTGCCCAGCGTGACGATGCGACCAGACGTCCTTACTTGCGTCGACCGAACACGCGTGGAAAACCATATTTTCATGCAATGTAACGGCGAAGCGTTCAACGTTGTCATCTGGCAAGGCGAAGACGAGACTCTCTCGGCAGAGTGATGGCGACTTCGCAACGCCGAAGCCGAAAGCAACCGATTCGACCGAGAGCCTATAAACGTCGAGTCGGTCGTGATCAAGGATTGATCCGGTCATGGTTGCCCTGTTTCGATGACGAGCACGAGCACCGTTTCACTGAGCACGATCACGATTGTGTTTCTTCTTCCCCAGCACCACTTCTGTTGATTTGCGCGCCTGCCCTACGAGCATCCTTTTCCCGACCGGCTCTGGGGGGAGTGAAAAGTACAACCGCTGCTTCTCCGCCCAAAACCTCGAGATGCGCCTCCCTCGTCTTCTCCTCGCGCGACCCCGCTGACATCCCGCACCGGTCCTCGCTTCGCGCAGTTCGATGCGAACGGCTCGCGGTTGACATCGCCATCGGCGGAGCATGCCGCGTCGTGCGAAATCACTAGGAATCGTCGCGCTTTCTACGACATCTCACCCCTCGTCGATCCGGCGGCAGCTCAAAATCTCCCGGCGTCCCCGGCATTCCTGTGAGCGGGTCGCCCGCCGGTTTCTCTGACCGCGCCTCGGCGGAGCGCGCTGCCTTTAGACATCTTGTGTTGTGTTTTTCAACCGAGCGTGAAGCTAACTGTGCGCAAGGCTTTGGGTACTCGCACACCTCTCCCATCTTCGCCCACCGCTAACCCTTCGCCGGGCCTCGCTGGCTCCGCAGGCGTCAGGGTCAGGAGCCCGCCGTATGAGTATTGATGATCCCGAGCTGCTGGCCGAATTCGTTGTCGAGTCGCAGGAACACCTGGAGTCGGTCGAGAACGAATTGCTGGCCCTCGAGTCGGACCAAGGGGGCGTCGACAGCGACCTGGTCAACAAGGTCTTTCGTGCGATCCACTCGATCAAAGGGGCGGCCGGATTCCTCGGGCAACAGACGCTCGAAGTGCTGGCGCACCGCGAAGAGGAAGTCCTCAATCGGCTTCGTAACCACGAGATCCGCCCGACCGGTCAGGTCATCAGCACCCTGCTCGACGCCACCGACCGCTTGAAGGGCTTGCTCGAAAACATCGAATCCTCCAACGGCCAAGATGTCTCGGCGCACATCACCGCCCTGGAAGCCCTCCTGCAGCTGGAAAGTGGCGGCGCGATCCCGGCGGAACCGGCTGCCCCAGCGGAACCAGCACCCGCAGCAGCCCGCAGCAGCCCGCGACGCCTCGGCCGAACCGGCTCCCGAGCCCGCTCCCCAAGCGGCCCCCGCGGCCGTCTCGGCCGGCTCGTCCAGCCGGGAAGCGATCCGAGAATTCATCATCGAAAGCTTCGACAACCTCGAACAGATCGACCGCGATCTGATGGCGCTGGAACGCGAGCCGGCCAACACCGAGCTTTACAACGGGATCTTCCGCAACCTCCACACGATCAAAGGGAGTGCGGGTTTCCTCGCCTACCATCATGTCGAAGCGTTGGCCCACGCGGGCGAAAGCCTGTTGGGGCAGATGCGGAGCGGCGAGCGGGAACTCTCGCCGCCGCTGAGCAACCTGCTCTTCGCCACCGGCGACGCCCTGCAAAAATACCTGCAGCAGATCGAGAACGAGGGATCCGAGGGCGAAGGCATCGCCGACGAATTGATCGGCAAGCTGCAGGACGCGTGTGAAGGGAAGCTGCCGGCGGTCGAGCCTCCGGCCGCGGCCGCCTTGCCGGCCGAAACGGCGGCCCCGGCGGCCGCAACCCCGGCGGCCTCGCCGCCCGTGGCTCCGGCTTCGGCACCGCAGGCACCGCCTGCCTCAGCTGCCGGCGAAGCCCCGGTCAAATCGGCTGCCGACAGCACGATCCGCGTCGACGTGGCCCTCCTCGACAAGCTGATGACGCGGGTCGGCGAGCTGGTCCTCGCTCGCAACCAGATCCTGCAGTTCACCGGCTCGCTGGGCGATAGCGAACTGCTCAGCACCAGTCAGCGGCTGAACCTGATCACCACCGAACTGCAGGAAGGGGTGATGAAGACCCGCATGCAGCCGATCGGTAATGTCTGGAGCAAGTTCCCGCGGATCGTGCGGGATCTTTCGGGAACCTGCGGCAAACAGGTTCGCATGGAGATGCACGGCAAGGA
>CAYNVI010000099.1:4204-11408 GCA_964400585.1 uncultured Pirellulaceae bacterium
CGGCAAGGATCCGGAAGGCCGCTTGCAGTTGCGGGCATTCCATGAAGGGGGGCAGGTCAATATCGAGATCTGCGACGACGGGGCGGGATTGCATCCGGAGAAGCTGAAGGCGAAGGCGCGTGAGAAAAACCTGATCACGCAGGAGCAAGCCGAGCGGATGCCCGACCACGAGGCGGGGCAGCTGATCTTCCTGCCGGGGTTCTCCACGGCCGAGAAGGTCTCCAACGTCTCCGGACGCGGCGTCGGCATGGATGTGGTGAAGACCAACATCGAAAAGATCGGCGGGATGATCGACATCCAAAGCCAGGTGGGCCTGGGGACGACGATCAAGATCAAGATCCCGCTGACGCTGGCGATCATCCCCGCCCTGACGATCACCAACGACGGCAACCGCTTCGCCATCCCGCAGGTCAATCTGCTGGAACTGCTGCGGCTGGACGGCAACCAGGACCACAACGGGATCGAGTGGATCCAGGGGGCTCCGGTCTACCGGCTCCGCGGGCGTTTGCTTCCGCTGGTCTACCTCAGCCAATTGCTGAAGACCGGCCAGGAACCGGCTGTCTCGGCCGAGGCGGTCAACATCGTCGTGTTGCGGGCGGACGACCGCCAATTCGGACTGGTGGTGGTCAAGGTGATCACGTCGATCGCCGAGCAGACCAACCCGTTGGCCCTGAATGCCACGATCGAAGCGGCCCGGGCCGGTGAAGCGGTTAAGGGATTTGCGGTTGTTGCTAACGAGGTCAAGGAACTGGCCAAGGAGACCGCCAAGGCCACCGAAGACATCAGTCAGAAGATCGAGACGATTCAGACCGATACGCGTGGTGCGGTCGACGCGATCAAGCAGATCAGCGATGTGATCGACCAGATCAATGACATCTCCAGCACGATCGCCAGTGCGGTGGAAGAGCAGACGGCGACCGCCAACGAGATGGGACGCAACGTCGCGGAAGCGGCCAGGGGCTCGGAGGAGATCACGTCCAATATCACGGCGGTCGCCTCGGCTGCCCAAAGCACGACCGTAGGGGCGACGAATACGCAGCAAGCGGCCGGGGAACTCTCTCGCATGGCCGCCGACCTGCAACAACTGGTTTCTCGCTTCACGTTCTAAAGCTTCCTTGTGGTTCTCCCCCACGGCGTGCCCGTGGGGGAGGCCCTCGATGTTCTCTGCTGCTTTCTCGTTGCAGCAATCTGGACCTTTCTCCTGCCGACGGCCACCAGCGATATGAACACCAACGTCACCCTGCCACGCCCCCTGTTTTCGCCCGTTGCGGTGGACGGGGGGGCTTCGCCGAGCTTGCTTCGGCGCGGACTTTACGCCGTCTCCGGACTGCTTTTTATCGCGATCGCGATCGTGGGGGTGGCGCTGCCAGGCATCCCGACGACCGGCCCTCTATTGGCGGCTTCCTTTTTGCTGGCCAAAAGTAACCCCGCGTGGGAGCGGAAACTGCTGGGGCTCCGGATATTTCGTCCCTACCGACCGTTTCTCGAAGGGACCGCCGCGATCCCCCGCCGGGCGCGGCTGTGGGCCTTGGCCTGGATGTGGGGCAGCATCCTGTTTAGTTGCTATTGTCTCGCGCAGACGGGGTCCGCCGCCTCCCTGCTGATCTGCGGCACGCTGGCGTTGGGCGCGATCGGCACGGTCGCACTGCTCCGTTTCCGCCGAGCGGTCCCGCGCCTCGCGACATCGCCTCGCAAGCAGGCTCCGGCAACCTTCCCGTTCACGGCAACTCAGGCGAGCGGGATGTCGACCGCAGCATCCGGTCCTCGGCGTCTCCAGACCTGGGTGACCCTGCGGGCTGCCCGCGAAGGGCAAGTCGCCAGCCTTAAGGGGACTTCCCGATGAAAGCCATCCTGATCGACGATTCACGCGTCGCGCGACGCCTCATTCGCGGAATCTTGGAACGGCTTGGGTTCCAAGTGATCGAAGCTGAAAACGGACGGGTCGGGTTGACGCAATTACAGCGTCATCCGCATCCCGAGGTGGTTCTGGTCGACTGGAACATGCCCGAAATGAACGGTCTGGAGTTTGTCAGAGCGGTTCGTCGTGATCCCGTTTTCCGAGCACTGCCGATCGTGATGGTGACCACCGAAAACGAGAAAGAACGGATCGCCCTCGCGTTCCTGGCAGGTGTAAACGAATTCGTGATGAAACCGTTTGATGCCGATGCGATCGAACTGAAACTGCAACTCCTAGGAATCGAACCTCCATCATGTCCGGAAAAATCCGCGTTCTGATCGTCGACGATTCGGCCTTGATCCGTCGTCTGGTCTCGCAAGCGTTAAGCGAAGACCGCGAAATCGAAGTGGTGGGGGTGGCCGCCAACGGCAAGATCGCCTTGGCCAAGGTCGGGCAACTCCATCCCGACGCGATCACGCTCGATATGGAAATGCCCGAGATGGATGGGATCGCCACCTTGGAAGCCCTGCAGCAAACCCACCCGCATCTGCCCGTGGTCATGTTCAGCGCGCTGACCAAGCAGGGTGCCGAATCGACATTTGACGCGTTGTCCAAAGGGGCCAGCGATTACGTCACCAAACCGACGCAGGTCGGTCATCTCGATAAGGCAATGCCCTCTCGGCGATCCTGCACCAGCTACCAGCTAGCTTCCCTGTACCGATCGTCATCGTGCAACACATGCCGCCGCTGTTCACGCAGCATCTGGCCGAACGTCTTGATCAGACTTGCGCGATCTCGGTACGGCAAGCGAAAGCCGGCGATGCGCTGGTGCCGGGCATGGCTTTGATCGCACCAGGCGGTCAACACATGGTCGTACAGCGGACACGCAGCGGGATCGAGGTCGCCCTGAATCAGGAACCGCCCGAAAATTCGTGTCGTCCTGCGGTCGATGTCCTGTTTCGTTCGGTGAGCGATGTCGTCGGCCCGCATGTGCTGGCCACCATCCTCACCGGCATGGGCCGGGACGGACTGCGGGGCAGTGAAGTGATCCGAGCGACCGGCGGCCAGCTGATCGCCCAAGACGAAGCGACCTCGGTCGTCTGGGGAATGCCCGGCGCGGTGGCGCAAGCCGGACTTGCCGATTGCGTGCTCCCGCTTTCTGAAATCGCGGATGAGTGGGAGCAGCGCACGCTCTCCTCCCCAAAATCAGCCTTTCAAACCGTTACAAGGTGATTCCCAGGAGTACTGATGTTGCATCCATGGATCCGTCCATCTTCAACTTCATCAGTGATCTCGTTCGCGAAAAATCCGCGATCGTGCTCGATATGCAAGAAGCCTATCTCGTGGAGCTGCGTCTCGCCCCGCTGCTGCGAGCCCATGGTCTCCCCTCGCTCGACTCGCTGGTCCGTGAACTTCGCAGACCGAGTGCGGGGGCTTTAACCAAGGAGGTGGTCGAAGCGATGACCACCAACGAAACCAGTTTCTTTCGCGATATCCTCCCCTTCCAGGCGTTGAAGGAGAAAGTCCTGCCGGCCATGATCGAGCAACGTCGGCAGACGCGGAAGCTGACGATCTGGTCGAACGCCTGCTCGAGCGGCCAAGAGCCCTTTACGATCGCGATGGTGATTCGCGAACACTTTCCCGAACTGGCAGATTGGAAGATCCAAATCATCGCCACGGACCTCTGCAGCAAGGTCCTCGAGCGGGCCCGCGAGGGGCTGTTCAATCAAACCGAAATCAATCGCGGGTTGCCGCTGGCGATGCTCTTGAAGTATTTCCGGAAAGAACGACTCCAGTGGCAAATCGACGAGTCGATTCGGCGCAGCGTCGACTTCCGGGTCGTCAATCTGGTCGAGCCCTGGCCTCCGCTGCCGCCGGTCGACATCATCTTCTTGCGTAACGTCCTGATTTACTTTGACGTCTCCACCAAAAGCCAATTGTTAAAACGCGCCCGCTCGGTGCTGCCGCAAGACGGCTGCCTCTTCCTCGGTGGGTCGGAGACGACCATGAATCTGGATGCCCCCTTTCGCCGCGATACGGCGGGAAACGCGGTCTTCTATCGACCCACGTGAGGTTTTGCCAACGAGCCAGCTAGTCGTCCAGGCCGGCCCATTCGCAGAGATGCCCCTGGGCGATCGGAGCCGGACAGCTCCAGACGAGAAAGAAGAGGGCTTCGCGGCACCATCGGCCAGCCGGATGGTCGGCCAGAAAGCCGCTGCCCTTCGCCGCGGTCAAAGCGGCTTGGGTCGTTTTCAGGGCCAGCCGGTTGGCTTCGCCGCGGAGCACCGCCGTGTCGCAGCCCGTTTCGCCATCGGCGGCAGCCCCCAAGACATCTTCGATCCCCGCGGTGGTTGCGGTCAGTTGCTCGGCGACGGTTTGCAACGTTTCGCGGCGTGACGCTTCTTCGCGGAGGAATCGGCAGGCGGCCCGGCTGAGACCGATCGCCAAGGCCGAGGTTTGCAAGCCTCCGGTCCCCGTTCCCAGGCCGCGACGGAGGACTTCTTCCTGCGGCCCCGCCAAAATGCGTTCGGCGGGAACGAAGCGATCTTGCAGGATCAGCCGGTCGGTGCAGCTGGCCGAGAGGGCGACGAGGTCGGCGCCCGGCCCCGCCTCGACGCCCGCTTGAGCGGTTTCCACCGCCGCCAACAATTGGCGGCCATCCGGGAGGGTCGCTCCGGTGACGATCACGTCGGCGTGGCATCCTCCGGTCACCCAGGGAGCCTCGCCCGTCAAGCGGTACCCGCCCGCTTCCGGGGTTGCTTGCAGCACCGGCTGCTGCAGGTGACGCCGGCTGGTCGTCAAGTGACTGATCGCGACCGTCGCGAACGCAGTTCCCTCCAGCAAGCGGGCCAGCCAGGCAGCGCGGGCGGCCGGCTGGTCGCTTTCGGCGAGACGCCGGCAGGCCCCCATCCGCTGCGTCAGGATGAAGGCGGTCGTCAGGTCGGCTTCCGCCAAACGTAGGTAGCCTTCGCATTGCTGCCGGCTGCTCCAACCCAGACCCCCGTGGACTTCGGGAAGGAACCAGCGGAACACGCCGGCGGCGGCGCAGTGGGCCAGGCAGGCCGCCGGCCAGGCGTCGGTTGTTTCCCGTCGGTCGGCTGCGTTGCGAAGCGCCGACGTCAACGCCTCGATCGCCGGACCGGAGGGATCGGTTACAGGTTCCATCGCAGGGCAGGGTCCGTAGGAAGAAGGGTTTCGATAACTGCCGGGAAATCACTTGATGCCGGCGGTGGCGATCCCCCGCACGAAGTAGCGTTCGGTGAGCAGAAACAGCCCGATCGGTGGCAAGCAGAGCAATGCGCTGGCGGCGAGCAGCAGGTGCGTCTGATCGGCGTAACTGCTGACGAACTGCTCCAGCCCGTAGGCGATCGGGAATTTTTGCGGGTCGCTCAGGTAGAGCAGCGGCCCCCCGAAATCGTTCCAGGTGGCGACGGTCTGGAAGAGCACGACCGTGGCGACCGCCGGGCGACTGAGCGGCAGGGCGATCCGCCAGAAAATCCCCCATTCGCTCAGTCCATCCAGCCGCCCCGCTTCGGCTAATGCCGGCGGCAGCGTCAGATAGAACTGCCGCATCAGGAAGATGTAAAAGGCCGAGCCGAGGAAGGTCGGCAGCCAGATGGCGGCGAGCGTGTCGTACAGCCCCAGGCTGCGGATCAGCAGGAACCGAGGGATCATCGTGACGTGCCAGGGCAGCAGCATCGTGCCGATCAGAATCGCGAACAGCAGACGCTTGCCCGACCAACGCAAGCGGGCGAAGGCATAGCCGGCCAACGAGCAGGAAAAGGCGGTCCCCAGGGCCGACATCACGCAGAGGATCGTCGTGTTGAGCAGGTAGCGAGCCAGCGGCATGCTGGCAGCCGCGTCGCGGTAGTTTTCCAGATGCACCTGGCGCGGCCAGAGCCGAAACGGATTGGCCGTCAATTCTGCCTGGCTCTTCAGCGAGCCGCTGAGCAGATAGATCAGGGGGATCAGGAAGAGGACGATCGTCAACGGGCCGGCGGTGGCGGCCAGCCAGGCACGTCCGGCTCCGGGGGCAGCGGCCGGTGTCGGCATCGAATCGGAAGCTCGCGGAAAACGTGCGAAGGGGGACGGAGCGGAGGGAGCAGCAAAGCGAAGGTGGCAGCTATTGTAACGGGTCGCCGACGGCGACGGCGGGGGCTCACGCGCGCCACGGGCCGGCAAAACTTTCCCGGCCCGAACGAGCGGAATAAACGCAACCCCAGGTCCGATCGTGCCGATAATTCCGTCGGGAACGGTTTCTCGGATCCTCCCGATCGGTGGGTCACCCGGCTTTGCGGCGGGGTGAAAAAAGATCGCGTGGTCGCGAAGCCGTCAACAAATCATTCCAGGGGGGATGGCGTTTGCCGGACGGAATCCGGTGAGCGACCGCACGTCCCGCGAGCGGGCATCAGCACCGCTCGCGGGATCCGCGGCACAGCGCGCTGGGCGCGTCTCCGCCTCTGGGTACCGGCCAAGCAGCAGCGGCACCGGGGCCGCGGAGTTCCACGTGATGCGCAAAGTGATACCAATGCCCAAATCCATTGTTCGAGGCCTCGCGGCCGCACTCGTCGGCGGGTTGCTCTCGCTGACGACGTCCTGGGCCGCGCCTCCCATGCCTTCTGCGACCGATGCCGACTACGAAGCCTCCGGGTTCGTCGTCCCCGCCGGAATGCCGGCGTTGGGAAGCGGTCCGGCGATCGCCCAGGCAGGTTTTCAAACGCCGCGGGGGATGACAGCCCCCGGGATGCCCTCGCAAGTCCGTCCGGTTAGCCATCGGGGCGGCGGGATCGGCAGCCGGATGGGGCCCGCCTGTGATGGCTGTGGCGACTGCGGCGGTTACGGATGCAATCGCTGCACCGGCGGCCACGTCGGCTCGGGCATCTTGGGGCAGTTGCGGGGAGGCCCTGGCGGCTACCCGGGCGGCTGCGGGCAGTGTGGCGGGGGCTGCGGCGATTTTGACTTCAGTCGCATTTGCCTCTTCTGTCAAGGCAACGGGTGCAGCCTGTGCCAGTCGATTGGGAAAGGCTACGCCCTGGGAACGCTCGCCCAATTGCTGCCTTACACCGAGGCAGGCCTGGGAGCGCAGCGATGGTACGATTTTTCCGCCGAAGCGATTTTCCTGGGGCGCAGCGGGGGTGTCGGCAGCGACGTCCTCTCCCGCGTCAATGGCCCCGCCGGGCCTGTTTTTCTGCGGAGCGACGATGCCGGACTCGATGACCTCGAAGCGGGCATCCGCCTGTCCGGAGCGCTCATCTTCGGGGCGGGCAGCAATCTCGAAGTCACCTATATGGGGATCGACGAGTGGAG
>CAYNVI010000100.1:0-11375 GCA_964400585.1 uncultured Pirellulaceae bacterium
ACAGGGGCAGGGCGACTCCACACTGCTCTCCGTCACAGGGTTCCGCGGGAACGTCCCGTGCCAAGCTGGGAACCACGCCCTCGCAAGGAGTCGATGCGCGGGCAGGCCTCAGTCTAACCAACGCCCCCTCGACCCGGGTACCGGTCCCGTCGCTTTTCGACTCAACGCCGCCGCGCCTCCTGCACCCGCTGGGGCGTGGCCAACCGCTGGGGGAGGACCGGTCGCCCCAGCAACAGGAGATGCAATAGGAACGCGGTCCCGCCGGCCCCCGCCACGACGGTCGGCAAGGCGGCAAAGCCGGGCGTTTGCTCGACCACCACCTGCAGCGTCCAAGGCCAGTTGGTGATCTGCCACCAGGAGTAGGGGAAATCGCGATAATCGTTCCAGTGGAGTTCCAAACCGTAGGGGATCAAACACATGGCAGCCGACAGGATCACCAACATCGCCAGCCCGATCGCCGGTTGCGTCTCGGTATACCGCCGCAACCAGGCGACCAGCAACCGCACCAACACCAACAGCAGGGCGAGATACCCAAGCGCCGTCCAACAGCAACTCCGCCACACCGGCAGCGACGTGGAAGCCCAGCGGGAGAGTCGCCCCGAAGCCTCGATCCATTCCAACAGCTGCACGCTCAGCACACCGACCACCGCCGCATTGATCACCGCAAAGACGACTCCGGTCGCCGGCCCCGGCATCCACCAGGTCTTGAGCATCCGGCCGAGGAAAGAGGCGGGCAATTCCCGCCGCACGCGCGGCGTCAAGTTCGACGATTCGGAAGCCATCATCGAGCCGGCGGCTAACCAGACCACCAGCGCCCCGGAGGCGAACAGGGGAACGAGCGCGATCAAGTCCCCGTTAACCCGCCGGTTGCTCGCGGAAAAGGGAGGCACCAACCCCAGCACGAAGTAGCCCACCATCACGACCCACACGATCTGTTGGACGAACAAGGCCACGCGGATGGAGGTGGAACGATTCTCGCTGGGAGGTGTCAACTGGGCGGCGGCCGCGGTCAACAACACGCCGCTGGTCGTCGCCACCACCGCGACGGCGCAGATCACGACCGTCCCCGCCCGCGACATCAGCTCGCTTAGCTCTTCCCCAATCAAGGCGAAGGCAAACGATCCGTAAGCGAATTCGGTGCCGACCAGGATGACCAAAAAGGCGACCAGCATCGTCAATTGGCTGCCTCGTCCTGCCGTCATCGGTGCCATAAAGATACCGATCACGGTCAGCTGGATCGCGACCAACAAGGTCAGCGCCAGCAGCACCAACAACGTCGGCAGGTCGGTGCCGCGGAGCGCATAGGCGTAGGCCACACAAGGAACCAATGCGACGAAGTAGAGCATCAACTGCAACATCGCACTGGCCAGTTTCCCGCTGACCACCTGCTGCGGCGAAAGCGCACTGACCGACAATAACTCCAGCGTCCCGTCATCGATCTCCGCGGCCAAGGATCGGAAGGCGGCCAGCGGGACAACCATCAACATCGGCACCGCCAGCACGGTGTAGTACCCCATCAACATCCAGGGCGCCGACGGCACGAAATAGATCCCTGGCATCCGCAGCAGGCTGCCGAGAACCGACCAGCCGAAGGAGGCGACCAACAGCAGCGAAAACGTGACCACAAACTGCTTGCTCTTCAACGCCTGACGACTCTCTTTGATCAAAATCGGATTGAGCGCATCGCCCCACCGTGCGCTCCAGGCGTCCAAGCGGTCCGCCCAGCCCGGCGACGGCGGAGGCTCCGGCACGCCAGCTTTCGCCGCCGATCGATCGGTCGATTCTAACGCGGTGGTCACTGCACGAGCCCCTCGGTGACTTGCAAGAAAACATCTTCCAGACTCCGCACGTGGGCATTCAGTTCCGCCACCTGATGGCCGGCCAGAACCAACGCTCGCAACAAGGCGGCTTGTTGGTCGAGTTCGCCGATCAACTCCAAGCGGACCAGTTGCCCGTCGACCACCGGATGCTCGACGTCCTCGCGGGTGGCGAGGTAGGCCGCAACGGCCGCCGCATCGCCCACGATCCGCAGGACCAGTTGCCGCGTCGTTTGCTGGGCGCGTTGAAAATCGGAGACCTTCCCGGTCGCCAACAACTGCCCGCGCTCGATGATCCCTACGTGATCACACATCTCCGCCAATTCGGTCAGGATGTGACTGCTGATCAGCAGCGTCTTCCCTTGGGCGGCCAGCTCTCCAATCATCCGCCGCAGCTCGATCCGGGCGCGCGGATCAAGTCCCGCCGCGGGCTCGTCCAGGATCAACACCGTCGGATCGTGAATCAGCGTCCTTCCCAAACAGAGCCGCTGCTTCATCCCTTTGCTCAGTCCGCGGATCCGTTTCTCGGCCATCTCCCGTGTCCCGGTGAAATCGAGCACCCACTGCAGCCTTTGTTGACGCTGCCGACCGACCAACCCGTAAGCGCGGGCGAAAAAGTCAAGATATTCCTGACAATTGACATCCCGATAAGTCCCAAAGGCATCGGGCATGAAACCGAGCCGCTGGCGCACCAGTTCCGGATCGTTGACGACCGAAAAGCCATCGACGAAGGCATCGCCGTAGCTGGGCAGGTCGAGCGTGGCCAGGATCCGCATGCTGGTCGTCTTGCCGGCCCCATTCGGTCCGATGTAGCCAAAGACCGACCCGCGGGGAACGCCGAAGGAGACGTCGTGGACCGCCACGGTGGAACCAAACAGGCGATAGATCCGCCGCAATTCGATGCAGTCGTCGCCGCCGGGCGTCCACCCGCCCAGCCGCTTCGTCGTCGCGGTCATGGCAGCGTCCCGATCACGAAATGAATGCTGTTGTTCAGCTCCACGTCCTCCAGCGGCAGCATCCCAGGCGTAAACCGACCGAGGGCCACGAAGGTCCCCCGCGGGATCTCTCCGCCCAATTGCAATAAAGTCTGCAAGCGGTGTTCGAAGATCCCGTTGCGAATCCCTTCGCTGCCCCAGGCGTACCTGCGCGCCAGATCGCCGATCAGGTCGGCGCCCGACGTCAGCCGGCGGTTCCCCATATCAAAGCCGGCGGGGACCGCCGGCATCGAATCGACGTACCACTGCCGCATGGTCCCCACCGCTTCCATCGGTTCGATCGTGCGCGTGGCGGAACGGGCGTTGGGCAAAAGCTCGTCGGCCCGTCGATAGCTCCCGTCGGCTTGTCGGAAAAAGACCGTCGTCAGCGCGAAGGGGAAGCCATTTTCCAGCTCCAGGAGATTGCCGTCCGGATCGGTCTCGGTGATCTGCAGGCCCCCCAAATCGTCGCGCGGATCGATCGTCACGAACTGACAGAGCTGCCGCGTCGGTAAGAAATCGGCGGAGAACCGCTGGCGGTCCGCGGCGACCGTCACCCAGTGCAACGGTCGCTGCCCGCCGTCTTGCTTCGCCCGCCAATCGCCGCGATTGCTCGGAAACGGGTAGACGGCGGTCGAAGCGGGGAACAACAAGCCGGCATCCTGGCGGAGCCCCGTAAAGTAGGTCGCCCGGGACCACCGCACGCCGTGACCGCGCTCCGCATCGACCCAGGTCAACTGACGTACCCGCGCCTGTTTGCCCAACCCGTCGGCGATCAATCCGTAGCCGAACATCAGCAGGGTGGTCAGCAAGGCCAGCAGGGGCGCGATCCAGAACATCCAATAAGGACGCCGCGCCCGCGTCGTCTTCCAGTAGGCGACCGGACCGACGAGGCACGCAAACAGCCCCAGCAAGGCCAAGAACGTGTAGACCGGAGGCTGCGCCACGTTCTGCAAGACCCACTCCCAGAAGGAGACGCTGCCATACATCGGATCGACGCCCAACCGGATGAACTTCGACGCCCGGGCGCCTGCCCATTGGGCCGCCGTCCCCCAGAGCACGGGCGAACCGGGAAACGGGTCTTCGGCCACGATCCCCACCACCCCCCCCGCAAAATAGGGCTGCAGCCAGCATCGCTCCGCCAACGCCGCCCGACTGAGCCCGCCGTCGAGTTCCTGGTCCAAATAGGTGACGCGCCGCTGCAGGGGCGGGCGCGCCGTGGGCCTCGAGGACGTCGCCGCAGACTGGTCGGGCGGCGCCATGCTCAGCCCCCGCCACAACGAAGTTGCCTGCAGGGCGGCCCCATGGGCCTTCTGGAAGGCCGGGGCCTCGGCCCCCAACGCGGCCTCCTTGGTCGCAAACAACGCCGATAGCCGCGAACGATTCTCGGCGGCGTACACCCACAAGTTCCCACCGCTCGCCACCCAGTGCCGGATCGCCTCCCACCGCGCCGGTTGTTCCGCTTCCAAACGCTCCAGCAGCGGCAAAGGAACCAACAAAAAATCGAGCGTACTGTAGCCCTTCCAATCAGTCGGCAGTTCGGGTTCACGGAACACCCGATCGATGATCACCGCTCCGTTCGGCAGACTCGCCAGCCGCTCCGAGTGATCGAGCGGCTGGGTGATGTCGTACCGCCAGAGCGTCGTCGGGTTGAGCTGGATGTCGAGCGTGCGCACATCGGGACACCGCTGCCAGGCAGCCTGCGGGTCATCGACCTCCTTGGCCAGGATCACTCCCGTCCGCATGATCCCTTCGCGGGCGTTGCGGATTTCCCCCTGCGAGAGAAATTCGAATTCCCCCAATCTCCCCTGGTAGCCCGGCAGCGGGCGTTCGTCTTCCCGCACCTCCACTTGCCATGCCCTGTCGAGACTGTACTTGGGGATCAGAAAGGTCTGCTCGTAGCGACGCGTCCCCTGGCGAAAGACCAGCGGCATCCGTACGGCCGTGCGAAAGGCTCCCAGCGAGGACTCCGAGCGTCCCTCCGGGATCAGCTGTAATTCCAGCGACCGCTGAGCGGGAAAAGTTCCCGCCGTCGGCTGAGCCTGCACCCGAACGCTGAGGTACCCGACTTGGTCGACGTCGCGACAAGCGACCGAGAGGATAAACCCGTCGACGAAGGCCGGGCGTGCCGGCAGCCGCAAGGTGGTCTCCCCGGTCCGGGAGGCCGCGTTCGGCGGGCCTCCGCCTCCAGGAAGTGACTGCGATTGGGCCTGCTTGACGCCACTCAGCAAGCCCATCAGTACCAGGAACCAAACGGCAAACGGGCGTCCGACGTCGCCTCGCCCCAGGACCGCCCCGGTCCGCTTGCCATGGCTGCGTTTCATTGCGGCGGATTCCGAGGGGGAAGGATCTGCGGAGGCAATTGGTCCGCGGCGAAGGGATTGCCGCGATTCACGTCGGCCCACTTGTCGCGTCCCAACCAAGCGGGAACCCAAGCGATCACAAACAGCAGCATGGAAAGCCCACCGACAACCGCTACGAAGGCCAGCCCCATCGCGACGGCCGCCAAGAACTGGCTGCCCGCCAGCGATTGCCGCAACAACCAAAAGATGCCGGCCGCCGCCGTGACCAAACCCAAAATGGCGCGGAAGGAAATCCGCGGCAGCAGGCGACTGCGGACGCTCGGTTCAACCGATGGAGAGTTCGTCATCGTGCCGGAAGCCACCGAAAAGGGGATCAGAAGATCCGCTTACTTTAACGGATCCGACAAGCGTCCGGTGGCGGCGACGAGTCATCGCGGTCGGCGCGGACCGCGGCGACCGCCTTCGCGGGAAAAGGACGCTTACTGGAAGTCACGCGGCGCGTTCGGCAAGAACAGCATCACGGTCGACCAGATCCCAAAGGGCATCAACATCACGCAGCAAACGTTACAAGGCAGGATCGCCAGGATCGCCGCTGCCCGCGCCAATCCCAACGAACGACGCCGGATCATTTGAATCGAGCCGGCGATGATCACCCCGGTTGTGACCAGCGAAACGGTCTGGAAGAGCAACGTAAAAACTTCGTCGGAATTGTTCGGGGGCCCTTCTTCCAACAGACCGAACGCCAGGGAGCCGAGGGAAACGAACAGCCCCAGCACGGCGAGCGTCAGCTGGATCGCGCCCGGCAGGATGTACAGGATGGGCTCGGAATGTGCCTGGAAGGCCAAACCAGCCGGTCCGCCCCCACCGCCCACCGGACTGACATAGGGATTCGCAGCCGAGGGAAACGTAGACGGCCCCCTCTCCATCGTCGGCATCCCGCTTCCGCTGAGACCGGCTACCCGCGTCGCGGCGACCCCCCGGCTCGCTTCCGCCACCGAGGGCATCCGCAGGTGCAGATGACAGGCGGGACAGGCGACCACCTGCTCGGCCAAGTCCGCCGTCACCAACAAGGATCGGGCACAACGGGGACAGGTGCAACGAGGAAACGCTGCCTGGGGGGACGTCCCTGCCGCCCCCCAGGCCGCCCCCGTCTGTTGGCCGGCGGAGGCGTCGTAGCCTGCCGCAGTCGCTCCGCCCGTAGCCCCTGTATCCACCTCGGCGCCAGCTTCGCCGGACGCGTCCGCTTCACGAGCGATCGATTGCTGGCCGGCCGACTCCTGGACGTCCGACTGCGCGGGTGGCGGTTCCCCTGGCTGGGACACCTCCGCGGAACGCGACGGTTCGGAAGGAGCCGCCGGCGCGCTGGCCGCCAAGGGGCTCGACGGCGGTGGACTCGCGTAGAGCGAACCGCGTGGCGGCTCGGCCGACGGGGGTTCCTCCGCTTCGGGAGCCCGGGTCGTCTGGCTGCAGGCGGGGCACCGAACTTGCTTGCCCGCCGCATGATCCGGGATTTCAAGCGTTCGTTGGCAATGGGGACAACGCAGGCGCACGGCAGGTCTCCGCTCGGTAGCAGACAAAGCAGCAGGCTGGCGGCCCACCGCTCGGTGACCTACCAGGATCCAGGTGACCTCCCAGGATACCGTGATCGCGTCCCCGTGTCGGCAGCGCCGCTTACCGCCGCTTACCGCCGCGGCCCGCCGGCTTCGCTGGGCCGGCTCGCCTGGCGTTGAGTTGCCGGGTCGGCCTCGGCTGGCGGCTGATAGTGTTCCTTGATCACCTTCCAGGATGAATCGGGCGTCTCCTGGATGAATTGATTGACGTAGTCTTGCAACGTCAACTTCATCGAATTCCGTTGGACCGCGGTGAATTCATAATGGTCCCAGGCGGGCGCCCGCTGGGCGTGAAAATTGGGGGCATACATCAACAGGGCTTTCGGCAAAAAGCTCTTTTCGTCAATCACGATCCGGACCAGTTTGTATTGCGCCCGGTCTTCCTGCCGCTTGGGCCAAGCTTCGACCAGCACGACGCCCGGTTCGGGCCCTTCACCCAACCGTAACCAATACCGCTGCTTGATTTTTTTCGCGTCAAGATTGAAGACAAACGGCAAGGGACTTTCGAAAATCTGGGTCCCTTGCAAATTGGGGGGCAGCATTTTGATCGTGCAGACTTTTTTCTGGCGATCGAATTCCAGCAGTTCCTTGCCGGTACACACCCAATACTCCCCGGGTACGTCGCCGACCCCTTTGTACTGCGGTTTGCCCGCTTCCATCCCCTTGAAGAACTTCAACGTATCGACGCGAAACAACCCTTTGTCGGGTTTGGCGTAACGGAGCTGCCCCTGCGCCCAGGTGGCGTGGACGCCGGCGGGTGCTTGCAGCAGGTCGTAATGCCAGCGGGTGAAATTGCACTCCAGCCGCTTGGTCGCCTGACTCTGTGCCTGCCAGGCGACCAGTAATTGATCCAGGCGTTGCTGCTCTTCGCTGCTGAGCGGGGGAATCGGGCGTCCCGGTTCCTGCGCTTGGGCACGGGTCGTCGAGGGTTGCACCTGCCGCGACGAACCGCCGGCAGTCGCCTGCCCGGAGTTTCCTTGCGTCTGGCTGGGAGAGAATTGACCGCGCGCCACGCTGGGAGCCGCGACCAGACCGATCGCCACGGTCCAAACAAGAAAACGCATCATCCTTGACGCCCTATACGTTGCGGGTTTTGATCATCGAATGCTTCGCAGCACTCTGCCTGCTGGCGGCACCTTAGCAAGCTTGCCGAACCCCCAAAAGAGCGATTTCGCCCCGCATCGGCGGTTCGCCGTTTCCGCTCAAGCGATCGTCACCGCCGGATCGCGATAGACATCCTGGATCGCATGCAACAGCTCGACGCCTTCTTCCATCGGCCGCTGGAACGCCTTCCGCCCCGTGATCAAACCGATCCCGCCTGCCCGTTTGTTGATCACGGCCGTCCGCACCACCTGTTTCAGATCGTTTTCGCCCGATCCTCCCCCCGAATTGATCATCCCGCATCGTCCCGCAAAGCAATTGAGCACCTGGTAGCGGGTCAGATCGATCGGGTGGTCGGAGCTGAGCTGGCTGTAAATCCGTTCATCGAATTTGCCGAACTTCTGGCCCTGCCCATTGAGCGCCAGGTAGCCCCCGTTTTGGGTCGCCTGTTTCTGCTTGATGAAATCGGCTTCGATCGTGACGCCAAGGTGGTTGCCCTGGCCGGTGAGGTCGGCCGAGGTCTGGTGATTGACCCCGTCGATCTGAAACGCCTCATTTCGCAGGTAGCACCAGAGGACCGTGAACAGTCCTAACTCGTGGGCGCGGGAAAAGAGGGCAGCGATCTCCTGCCACTGCCGCGTCGATTCGGGCGAGCCAAAGTAGACGGTGGCCCCCACGCCGACACACCCCATCCGCCAGGCATCGTCGGCCGAGGCCAACAGGACTTGGTCGTACTGATTGGGATAGCGGAGCAATTCGTTGTGGTTCGCCTTGAGGATCATCGGGATCCGGTGGGCGTACTTGCGGGCCACCGCCGACAACACGCCTTTGGTCGAGGCGACCGCATTGCAGCCTCCCTCGATCGCCAAGCGGACGATCTCTGCGGGATCGAAATAGCGCGGATTGGGGGCAAAGGAGGCTCCGGCGGAATGCTCCACCCCTTGATCGACCGGCAAGATCGACAAGTAGCCACTGCCCCCTAACCGGCCGTGATCGAACATCGCCTGGATGCTTCGCAGGACCTGGGGGGACCGATCCGAATCGTACCAAACCTGCTCGACGAAGCGCGGACCGGGCAACTGTAATTGTTCCGCTGAAACCGTCTCGCAGCGGTGATTCAACAGCGAATCATGCTCTTCGCCCAGCAGTTCCCGAATGTCCATGAGGGATCTTCCTTTTCTTTTTCCAGGGTTTCAGCCGGGACCGCCTGGCCCCCGCCCACTCGGCCGGGATGCCGCCCGCGTTTTCTTCCCATGCCTTGCTTACGATCGATCGACCCAGGGGAACTGGCCCGCTTTGGCGATTACCTGCTCCTTGATGAACCGCACGATCGCCTGCGTGACCGGGGGCACCTGCTGGACCAACTGCGCCTCGCTCAGCGAGGTCGGTACCATTTCCAGTTTCAGGTCCGACGGATCGCCTTTGCGAACCCGCCGCTTGATCCCTTCCAGTCGTTTATGGATCCGGGTCGCTTCCGTGCTGTCACTGCCCTCGCCGCCGGCCACGATCAACGTCGGCAGCAAGGGGATGAAGCGATCCCGAAAGAGATTATCAAGCTTTAAGCCTTTCAGCATTTTTTCGGGCGAAACCATCACCAAGGCTTTCACGTCCTGGCCTTGCTTCCTGGAACCGGTGCTGGGGAAGTTCCAATCGCGGATCGCCCAATTGGTCGCCAACACCGCCCCTTCACCGACGCCGATCACGGTCAAGGCGTTGAGGTTGAGGATTTCCTCGTTGTTCTTCTCTTTCAGAAAGGCTTTGACCGATTCGAGATCCCGGGCGAGCATGGCCGAGACATCGGCCGGCCCCATTTTGCTGAGGTCGAATTCGCGTTCTTCGCCTCCCGGCGTGCGGAACGTGCGACTAGCGCCATGCCCCCGCAGCTCGGGGACGATCACGGCACAGCCCGCCTCTTTGAGGGCGACGGCCAAAGGGAAGTAGGGGCTGAACTGGCCTTCCCATTCATGCACCAGGATCACCGGGACCACGTCCTTCCCCGGTTCTTTGGGCGGGAACCAGCCGACGCGGATGCGGACCCCATCCTTCGTGTCGAGCGTTTCAAACCGTCCCGGCGGTTCTCGCCGTTCCCCGCGACGATCCTCCTGCCCCCAAGCGACCACCGCGGCGAGGCCACAGGCAAGCCAGACCCAAATCGCTAACAACGATCTCCAGGAAGCCCCGCGGCTTGTTCCCCAGGAGAGCGCGCCCGCGTAGGCCACGAGGAGCGGATTCTGCGAGCCAGAAAGGGAGGGATCCGAAGGGGCAGGAGCGGGGGACATGGCAAATCCTCAACGAGACAAGACAAGCGGCGGACCGATGCAAACCACTTCTTCGATATCGTACACGACGAGGCAGCGGTTTGCGGCAGCCGAACCAGCTGACCATTCCGCCTACCAACGCAGCCCAAACTTTTCTCCACCGCTATCGCCGCCGGTGCCGCCACGCAGCGGGCCGGCGTGCTGTGGTTTGACCGACGGTTCGCGTTGAGGTTCTTCGACTTCCTCGGCGGCCGTTTCTTTGGCCTTGCTGACCGGCGCCGCTTGGGCCGCTTTCAGCGACAACCCGATCCGCTGCGAATCGGGGTCGATGCTCTGCACCTTGACCTCCACCTCTTCGCCTTCCTTGACCACGTTTTCGACGCGGGAGACACGGTGATGCGCCAACTCGGAAATATGCACCAGCCCTTCGATGCCGGGAGCCAGCCGCACGAAAGCGCCGAAGTTGGCGATCCGCGAGACGGTGCCCCGCACGACTTCCCCGACCGGGAAATCTTGTTCCACGGTGTCCCAAGGATTCTCCAGCAGGTCGCGGTAGGAGAGGCTGATTTTGCCGCTCTGCTTGTCGAGCGTATCGATCTTGACTTTGACCCGCTGTCCGTTTTCCAGCACTTCGCTGGGATGTTTGATCCGGTCCCAGCTCAGCTTGCTGATGTGCAACATCCCATCGCAGCCCCCCAGGTCGACGAAGGCGCCAAAATCCTTGATGCTCCGCACGGTCCCTTCGACCGTATCCCCCACGTTGAGGCTTTCCAGCTGCTCCTTGCGGCGTTCTTCGCGTTCCCGTTCCAGGATCGCCCGACGACTGAGCACCAGTTTTCGTTGGCGAGGATTGCACTGGGTGACGAGGCACACCATTTTCTGGCCGACGAATTCCTCGGTATCCTCCACGCGATACTCGGTGATCTGGCTGATCGGGATAAAGCCTTCGGCGCCCCCGACACTGCATTCCAACCCGCCGCTGTTGGTCTTCGTGATCGTCGCTTCGACGACCGCTCCCTCATCGATGTCGGACAGATCGGCAACTTCGATCGTCTGTCCCGGCAACATGCAGGCATAGAGTCCATCTTCCCGATTGAAGCCGCGGACGATGACCTCGATCGACTGGCCGATCTTCGGCTCTTCCTCAAACTGCAAGAAGGGGACGGCCCCTTCGTCGGGGCCGCCCAACGCGACGAAAACGCTGTCGTCATGAATTTTCAGGACGGTCGCGGGCAAACGCTGGCCTTCGGTCAATTCCGCACGCCCTTCGACCATCCCGGCCGATCCCGACAACAGGGATTCGACGTCGGCA
>CAYNVI010000101.1:0-11340 GCA_964400585.1 uncultured Pirellulaceae bacterium
TTTTGCATCGACCAGCGACCAAACGCCATGGACTTGCAGCTCACGGAGCGTCGGCAAGTGGGTTCCCACCAGGACAAAGATGGCAGTCCCCGGCAGCATGCCCACCAGCGTCGTCCAGAGGAACGTCGACCAGGGGACATCCATCGCGCCGCTCACGTAATTCATCAAAGTGTACGGCGCGTGGGCGGTCCGCAAAATCAGCAGGTTGGTCGCTCCATATTTCGCAAACCGGCGATCGATGTGATGAATCTGCTCGGCAAATCGGCTGCGGATCGCATCACGGATCCAATAACGGCTGACCGCAAACATCACGATCGCGGCCAACGTCAAGGCCAGGTCGACGATCAGCACCCCCGCGACGAACCCGAACAGCCAACCGCAGATGACCGATTTGCCTCCCAGCCCCGGAATCAGAGAGAGCAAAAAGTAGACGACGAATCCGATCGCGACCGCTTTCCAAGGCGCCGCGGCGATCGCGACACGGAGCTCGCGTTCGTTTTCCACCAGCCATTCCATCCAGGGATAGCGGTTGGCCGCGAGGGCGGCGGCCCCTAACAGAAGCAGCAGCACGATCAACGCTACGAAGCGCGCTCGCATCGGATCGGATCTCCCCTCAAGTGCAGGCGGTCGACGAGGACGTCCCGACCGGCAGACGCCAAGCCGCAACCCCTCGCTCAGCCTATCGCATTGGCGGTCCGCTGTCCCGGTCGCAGGAGGCTGCGGGCAGCGGTGGCCTGCCCCCTGCCGCGGTTGCCTAGCCGATCCGCTCCCCGAGATCGCATAATAGGGGCACCGCCCGCTCGCCCGGCACCTCTGCCTCGGCATGCGAGCTGCACCGGAACGAACGTGGCCGGTTTTTCGGTCTCGATGCCCGTTGAGCATTCACCCTCGTTGCGCCAGGAAAATGGCTGTGTCTTTGAAGATCCTCCAGATATCCGACCTGCACTTTGGACCACCCTACCTCCCCGAGGTGGGTCAGGCCCTGCTGCGGTTTGCCCCTGACATCCACCCCGACGCCATCATCATCAGCGGGGACCTGACGCAGCGGGCCAAACCGGAACAATTCCAACAGGCGAAGAAGTTCCTGGACGAGCTCCCCGACGTCCCGCAGCTGGTCATCCCCGGCAACCACGATGTGCCGCTCTACCGGCTCCGGGAACGCTGGTCGACGCCCCACCAAGAGTATCGGCGGCAGATCACCGACGAGCTCAACCCGATCCTCTGGCTCGACGGAGCCGTCGTGGTCGGTCTCGATTCCACCGCCCCGCGAAGCGCCGTCACGAATGGCCGGATCCACCAGTGGCAGCTCGATCTCTGTCGCCGCACCTTCGCCGACGTCCCCCCCGAAACGACCAAGATCGTGGTCGCCCATCACCACTTTGCCCCGGCTCCCGATTATCTCCACGACTCCACGATGCCCAAAGCACGGCGGGCCTTGGAACAGTTTCAGGAGATGGGGGTGGAGATGGTCATGGGAGGTCATCTGCACCGCGCCTATGTCGGCAATTCCCTCGATATTTACCCGGGGGCCGATCGCGAACACGGCATCGTCATCGTACAGTCAGGAACCTCCACCTCGCGGCGCGGCCGAGGACGCGAGCGTGAAAAGAATTCCTTCAACGTCATCGAAGTCCAAGAGGAAACCTTCGAGATCACCCACCACATGTACTTCGATGATCGCCACGGCTTCATCGCCACCAGTCGGCACCTCTTCAGCCGGCCCCAACGACACATCGGACTCCCGCCCCGCTTCGTCCCCACCGCCACGACGTAACCCAGCGGCGGGATGAGGCTGGGCTTGCCCCCCCGCCCGGATGATCCGCAAGTCGGTAGCACCGTTCTTCCTCAGGCGCAGGTTGTTTTCGTCCGTTCAGAAGATTCCTGGCAGGAACCGGGCCGTACGATCGGCGTAGTCGGCATAGCGAGGAAACCGCGCGCGAAGCAACCGTTCCTCTTCCTTGGCTTTGGCGATCAGAACCACCAGCAGGCCCAACCATGCTGCGGCCCGCCAACCGTCCGCAGGACTGACCAACAGGGGGGCGGTGAATAGCAGCAGCCCGCTGTACATCGGATGGCGGATCCAACGGTATGGCCCGTGTTGCAACAGCGGGCCGTCCTCCCTCGGCGTCGGCGTCACCCGCAAGCGGCGAAGCCCCATCGTGCCCCAAGCCCAAACCGCGATCGCCACCCCGGGCAACGTGAGCGCCAAAACAGCGGGCGGCAGCTGGCGCCAGTCGGCCGAAAGCACCAGGGCCGCGGCGAGCACGAATTGGGCGATCACCCAGACCGTATGCATGGCTTTGCTTTCCCCTGAAGAAGGACCGCTGTCGGCGGCGGGCACGGTGACCGGCTGCTCGTCTCGGCGCAGCGACAACCCCCACCCAGCGGGGCGGCCGGCTGATCCGGTCTATTCCATCGGCAACGCCAGCAACCGCTCCGCCTCTTCCCGCAGGAATTCCGCGTCGGTGAAGGGTTCGTGGCTGATGTCTTGCCAGCGGACCCGATCCTGGGCATCGATCAAGAACGTACCGTGCAGGGGCTGCTGTTCGAAGTCGTCCCAGCAAGCGTATTGCTTGAAGACCTGCTGCTCAGGATCGGCCAGCAAGGGGATCGGCAAGGCATCCGGAAAGTTCTTCAACCCCAACTGCAATTGCTCGACCCGCTCGCTGCTGATCGCAACCAATTCGATGCCCGCCTCGCGAAAGGCTTCGGCGTGCGGCGCAAAGGCATGCAGTTGTTCGACGCAGTGGAGACAACCGAAGCCGAGGTAGAAGATCACGATCCGGGGACGTCCCGCAAACGCCGTGTCGGCCACCGCTTCCGCCTCCGGGTTCCAGGCTTCCCAGGAGGGCGCCTGATACGATTGCCAACGGAACGGGCCGAGTTGATCCAAGGCAGGACGTTCGCCGAGATCGGCGGCGGGGGCTTCCCGGATCACCCAATCGGTTCCGGCGTCGGCTGCCTGGGCGATCGGGGCCAGCCGCTGCAACAGCGGGGTCTCCAGGTCCGCGTCCGCTGCCAAGGTCCGCAGCCGGGCGAATTCGCGGTGGGCTTCCTCCCGCTGCTCATGCCGCCACAGCAGATCGACCAACACGGCCACCGGCGGCACCTCGCCAGGAGAATCGTTGACCTGCTGACGGGCGGTCGCCACGGCCGCTTCCATGTCGCCGGCGGCAGCTTCCCAGCGCGCCCGCAACAGCGCGTCCAACTTCGCCGTCTTCGCCTGCCGTTGCAAGCTTTCGGGATCCTCGTCGAGCACCGCCACGGCGGCCGCGATCCGAGCAAGCAAGGGTTTGCGTTGTTTGATTCGCTTTTCCAGCGTTTCTGGGTCGACGTCCGCGGGTCCTTCTCCCGCCGCGTCGTCGGCGTCTGATCCCACCGCAGGATCGGCTTCTTCGGCGTTCTCTTCGGCCTCGCTGGTCGCCTCCTGCAGCGCGGCAAGCCGATCTTGATCATCCAATTGCCGGCGTTGCAACTGGCGGTGAAGCGACTCGCCCCGGGCCCGCTGGCCGCTGCGCAAGTGGGCCACGGCCAGCCAGGCGAGCCGTTCCTCGTCGGCCTCCAGATCGCCGGTCTCCGGCAGGTACGGTCCTGCGGCTTCGTCGATCAAGGTCTCCCACAGCCCGTAGGTCGTCAGCACCTGCAGCAACCGCTGATGGCCGTAGCGAAAACTGCCGCGTTTCTCCATCGAGTTGTATTGCGGATGGCGCGGCAAGGCGACCAGATTGCGTGCTTGGACCAAGGCATCATGGACGCGACCGACGTGGATCAGATTGCGGGTCAGCCATTCGTTGTTATGCGCGAAGTTGTGAATCTGGTCGGGCATCAGGCGGGCCCGCGACATGTGGGCGTGGTCGACCCGGGCGGAAGCCTCCTGCTGCCAAGCGGCATCCCCATAACGATGCAGCCGCGAATAGATGTGCCCCGGCATATGCCACATGTGGGCCACCGCCGGCATCGCGGGACCGCATTTCGCCGCCGAGGCCAACGCATTTTCGGGACGTTGTCGATCCCACAGATGGATGCGGTAATGATGCGCCGGATGCATCGGCTGGACGTCGAACACGTCGCCGAGCAGCGCATCGACCGCATAGCGACTCGGCATCTTCACCCCTTCGCGTTCGAACATCCAAAGATGCACGGCGAGAAAGGCTTTGGCTTCGATATCCGTGGGATAATCGTGCAGGATCTGTTCCCAGTCGGCGATGAACCGCTCGGCCCGTTTTTGTTTGGCTTGCTTCTCCGCCTCTTTACCCGGCGCTTTCCCGGTTTCCTGCTCCGACGCGTCGGGGGCTTTTCCTAAGTAGCGATCGAGGGCCTCGATGTACTGTTTTTCGCGATCGGTCGTCGCTCCCTCGCGCAGCTCCATCGCTTTGTCGATCAAGCCACGGGCGCGCTCGCGATTGTTGACGTTGGCCATCGCCATCCCCCAGTAGGCGATCGCCAGTTCCGGTTCTTCCGCCGCTGCCTGGCGAAACGACCGTTCGGCTTCCAGGTACCAAAACCCATGTAGTTGGGCAACACCCTGGGTAAAGAAAGCCTGCCCGCGCGGCGACTGGGCGGAGGTGGGGAATTCGATCTTCGCCAGCCCCTCCATGCGATGCGCCTGGCGACGAGGCCCTTCGTTGAAGGCTTCGCCATGGAAGCTGTGCCCCGCGGCGACCGTCTCCGCGGTTTCCGCGGCGGGTTCGGTCGCCGTGGCGGGGGGGGCGACTTGCCACCCAGCGGCCAGCCACGCCCCGAAGAGAAGGCCGAACAGGAGGAATTTGGGAAAACGGGAGGGTCGAATCATTATCGATTTCTCATCCGCCACCGCGGCGTGGCAATAGAGGGAGGGACGCAGAGGGGGCTCGCAGCAGGCGAGGCGAAACCGCGGGTTCAGTATACTGAAAATGGAACACGGAAATCGCCTCTGCACCGCAGAAACGCCCTTCCGTCACCTCGCAGCGAAAAGCCTCGCACGACCACGGCATTTGCCGAACACGGGCTCAGCCGCGGCGGTGGCCGCCGGTTTGTCGAAAAGGCCGCGCGCCGGCGCCCCATCACGCCTGACAACGTGTGCTCCCCAGCGAAGCATGAATCACGGGATCGATTTTTCGAGCGCGACTCCCTTCGCCAGCATCACCGAGTGGAGCCGCCCCCGCGAATCGCCGGCGACCATCCGCCGCCCATCGGAATCGACGGCCAAAGCGGTGATCCACATGTCTTCGCCGGGCGGCGCGAGCTCCCAAGTCTGCTCGCTCGTCGTCGCCACCGGATCGATCAACAAAACCTCGCCCGCCGTCGTCCCGACCAACAAACGGTCGCCCCCCGGAAGCCAAACCGCGGTGACCGGTCGCGCCGTCTCCAAACGAAGAAAGCGGACCAGACGCCCGATGCTCGGCTGCCAAAAGCGGACCGTCCGGTCGACCCCGATCGAACTGACCAGCGGCAGCCTCTGCCCCACCTCGGCCGGACGTCGCACCACACCGGTCAAACTCCCCACGTGATTATTGAACGTCCGCACCAGCGTTCCTGTAGCCGCCTCCCAAAGCCGCAACGTCGCGTCGCGACTGGCGGTCAGCACCTGCTGATCGTCCACCCAGGTCACATCGACCAAGCCGGCCGAATGCCCTCGGAGACGCTGCGCGACCCCTCCATCGTCCGCCGACAGCACGCGGCCGAGGCCGTCGTGGCTCGCCGTGGCGAGTTGGCGACCGTCGCCCGACCAGTCGACTGCATACACGACATCGGCGGCATCTTCTCGATCCCACAATCGCCCGCGGGCCGGCCAGTCGAACAGGATCACCCTGCCCGTTTCTCCCGGAATGCCGCCGGCGACCGACAAGCGATCTCCGGAAGCGGAAAACTGGACGTCGTGGATCGCAGGCGGGAGACCTTCCCAGGAGGCCGTCGGGGTCTGCAAATCGGAGAGCGCCAAAAGCCGCAGCCCCGCTTGGGAACCGACCACCAGGGTGTGTCCATCGGGGGCGAACGCCAGGGCCGTGATCGGCGGGGCCGCTTGGGTTCCCCCTGGCAAGCTCATCAGTAGCCACAAGGCGATCCAGCCCCCGCCCGCTTCGCCCCTCCGCCGGATTCCCTTCATGCCAGCAGCCCCGGCACCAACCGGCTCGATGCGGGCGCCAGCCGCACGGGCCGGCCAGCAGGCGTGGTCAACACGGTGGCCGGGTCGATCCCCATCGCCGCGTACAAGGTGTGCATCAAGTCGCCCGGGGTGACCGCTTGTGCCGCAGGGCTTTCCCCCTGCGGATCGGAGCGGCCGATCACGGCGCCGCCTTGCACCGGACCTCCCGCCAGCAACACGCTGAACACGCGCGGCCAATGATCGCGCCCCCCCGCCACATTCGCCTTCGGCGTCCGTCCGAACTCGCCCATCACCACGATCAGGGTTTCGTCCAGCCGACCGCGATCTTCCAGGTCATCGATCAGCGCGGCCACGGCTTGATCGAGCGAAGGTCCCAGCCCGACCGGCGTCTTGGCTCCCGTGTACCCATCACGCAAGCGGGTGACCAGATCGTTGTGCGTATCCCAGCCACGACTATTGACTGTCACCAACGGCACGCCCGCTTCGACCAGACGGCGAGCCAACAGACAGCGCTGCCCGATCGACTTCGGTCCATAGGCGGCCCGCCGTTTCGCCGGTTCGGCCTGCAGATCGAATGCCGCGCGGGCCGCGTCCGACGTGATCATTTGGTAGGCCTGCTGCATCAATGGTTCCAGCGCCGGCGGCTCAGTCGATACCGACGATACGGCCGGCCGATCTAACCGCTGCAGGTAACGCTTGCGGCGATCGAGACGCTGCAGCGACAAACCGGCTGGGGGCTGCAGGTGCTCGACCTGAAAATCGGCCTCGCTCGGATCGCCGCCGACCGCAAACGGACCATGCTGCGACGGCAGAAACCCTTGAGGGGCAAACCGGGCGCCCCCGACACGGTGATCGGGGATCGCCACATAGGGCGGCAACACCGCCGACCGCTGTCGCAACGAAGCGGTGGCACTTTGCAGCACAGGATAATCGAGCACCGGGTTGGGGTGATAGCCGGTCATCAGGTAACGGGTCGCCAGGTTGTGTTCGCCCAACGGTGAGGTCATCGACCGCACCAGGCCACAGCGATCCAAACGCCGTGCCAGCTGCGGGAACAATTCGCTGATCGCGACCCCGGGAACCGCGGTGGCAAGCGAAGCAAACGGACCGCGGACCTCGCGCGGCGCCGCCGGCTTGGGATCGAAGGTGTCGATGTGGCTGGGTCCGCCGTCGAGCCAGATCAGAATGCAGGACTGGGCCGGCCGCCGCGGAAAGTCTCTGGCAACCGCCTCGGCCGCTGGCAGCCGCGGCATTTGTAACCACGTGGTCAGCCCCATCCCGAAGGCACTCAAGCAGCCTGCCTGCAGCCAACCGCGGCGGGTGGCTTCCCACCCCCAAGCCGCCTGCTCGATGGATCCCATGCTCGCCCTCGCTCTCAATGGTTGGTCGTGAATTCGTGGCAATTGAGCAGACTCCAGGCCAGGTCCTGGTAGGCCATTTGCCGGTCGGCCTGATCAAGCTCCCCGCACCAAAATGCCTGCTCACGAGGACGCGGCGGCCTTCCCAGAAAGCGGACGAAGATCGCTTCGACGAGCCCCGCCGTATCGGTGGGAGAGGCCGCATAGCGCCGCGCGATCCAACTCCGCGGATCCTCGACCCGTCGATTGATCAGTGGTCCACAGAGGAGCGCCAGTTTTTGCTGCAAGTCGGCATCCGCCTCGCAAGCGTCGCTCAGCTGGCACATCCCCAACGCCGCTGCCTCGCCGCCGGTGCCGGGTAGATTCAGCGTCTGCACGGCGCGGATGGCGACCAGCGATTCTCGCTCGTCGTGTTGCTTCCCCCGCGCCGCGACCCCGGTCACGTCGCGGATCGCATCGAGCAAAACAGCGGTCGGCAGGGGGCGTGCCGCCCGGCAGGCGTACCAGCTTTCGGCCAAACCGCGGGGAGCTCCTGCCAGGCGTTCCCCGGCCGCCGTCTCCCAAGCTTGTCGCCCGTAGGTGTGACTCGTCACGATCCGCCGGATCAAATGCCAGAGGTCATAGTGATGCGTTTCCCAATCGGCCACCAACGCATCGAGCAATTCCGGGTGCGTCGCTGGATTCGTTTGGCGATGATCATCGATCGGATCGACCAGCCCGCGTCCCATCAAGGCAGCCCAGACGCGATTGGCCCAGGCCCGGGCAAACCGTTGTCGTCCGCCGGGGCTTTCGACCAGCCAGCGAGCCAATCGCGAACGATGATCCTGAGCTGGCGGCAGGGTCGCTGCTCCCGGGAGTTTCGGGACCGCCGGATCGCCCGTCCCCGGATGGATCGTCATCCGCCCCGGACGAAAACGAACCTCGGGCGTCCGTTGGACCCCGGCAAAAATGGCCGCCAAGCCGTGATAGTCTTCCTGCGTCCAACGATCGAGCGGGTGGTCATGGCAATTGGCGCAGCGCAGGCGGGCCCCGATCATGATCTCCGCAAACAGTTCCGCTTGACGGCGAGCGTCGTTGGCCGCCAGATAAAAGCCGACTTCGCCCGCCTCGCTTGGCTTCCCCTCGGCGGTCAGCAACGCGGTCGCGATCTGGGGCAGCGGACGGCCCTGCTGAATCCGCGTTTGCAGCCAGTCGTGATACGACGCCGCGGCCGCTCGGTTTCCACCGACCGCTGGCAACCGCATGGCGTCGGCCAACCAATAGGTCCAGTAGTCAATCGCCGCGTCGCTCGCTAACAACCGATCGATCAACCGCGTCCGTTTATCGACCCGCGGCGAATCGACAAACCGTTGAACCTCCGCCGGGGTGGGCACCCGTCCGATCAAGTCGAGGGTCGCGCGGCGCAGGAAGGTCCGATCGTCGGCAGCGTCCGCGGCCGCGATCCCTAGCTGCTCTAGCCGGTGATCGATCGGTTCGTCCACGAAATGTTGGGGCCGAGGAGCCTCATCCGGCGAAGCCCCCGTCGCGTCCGCTGGCAAAATGACTTCCAGGGGAGCGACAAAATTTCGCACGCGGGCGATCACCACATGGCGTCCCGGTCGCTGGACCTGCAGCTTCCCGACCGCCACCCGACGGACGGCCTGATCGTCCTGTGGTTCCAGCCGGGACCGATCGGTCAAATCGCGTTCTTTCCCGTTGTGCAACCGCGCCAGCACGCGCACCGCCAAGGTTTCTCCCGAAGCGCGGGCCTGCAGACGAGCCGGTTCCACGCGGATCGCGGTGATCGTCTCCGCCTCGGTCGTCTCCTGAGGACAGCCCTCGGCGATCCAACCCCGCACCGCCTCCCAGCCGGCACTGCCCGGATCCAACCGCAGACCGCCCCCATGTTCCATGAACTCGCCCGCTTTGCGGAGCAGCAAGCTTGCCTCGGGATCAGTGACGTTGACGCGCCGTCCTTCCAGCTCCCGGACAATCCGTTCGTAGTCCCCCGCCGGATCCTGCCCGTACAGCGAAAGACGAAAGCCGCCGCGACCGATCGCTGCCCCATGACAGGCGCCGCTGTTGCAACCCGCCTGGGTCAACCAAGGCATCACGTCGGTGGCGAAAGGCACCGCCCTCGCTACGCCCGGCATCATCGTCAGGCCGATGGCAAGCAGCAACGCCGGCAGCGACGCGCTCGCTCGCCCCCGCCTCCCATCCTTTCGCTGCGGCTTTGTCATCGATCGTCTCCTGGAGGCCTACCCGCCTGCGCCGGCAGCCGGTGTTTCGGCAGCGGGGTTTTGCTCGGCGGGGCGAAGCGGGTTGCCCGCGGCAGATCCCCGACGCCGCATCCGCAGGTTGCCCGCTCGCAACAAACGTTCGATCGGCGGCGGCTCGCCTCCTATGACCTCGCAAACGGCTGCCAGCATTTGGGGCAAATGAATCGGGATGTTGGGATCGATGATCGCAAAGTTCGCCTTCACCGTCCCTTCGCTGGCAACCAAGACCGTCAACGTGACGTTCCGGTTCAGGCCATAGGCCCCCGGCCCTTCGATGCCCGCCTGCGAAATCGCCACCGGCACGTTCCCAGGCAGAGCATGGCGGGCCCTGGTAACTCGCTGCTCCAGGGCCGTGGCGTCCTCCCCCAGAAAGACCAAAGCGGGCTGCAACCCGTCGTCGCGACGCCCCGCCGCATACTGCAACAGGGGACGCACCAGGCCGATCGAAGGACGGGTCAGCTGATGGACCAAGACGATCAAGTGATGCGGGGCGTCCGGTGTCACCTCGGCCAGATCGGTCAGCTGCCCTTCCTCCGTGGTGTCGCGGAACAAGACCCGGACCAGCAACTGGGGCAGGGGTTCCGATGGCTGCGGCCCCGAAAAGACGGGAGTGTCGGCGGCAGGGGCCGCGGCTCCGCCGCAAAACAGCGCTCCCGTCACCACCAGGGGCAGCACCCAAAAAAAGAGGTCACGCATCGCAAAGCCTTGGGAAAGAGAAGGGGGGATCCGCTGCGGTCCTCGACTGCCTGATCCGCGAACCCGGCAGGGCCGCGTCGCCGCGGCCCGGGTTCCCTCGCGACGGGTCCCGCGGGGAGGAGCCGGGTCCGGCTACCTCTTGAGTCTACAGCAACCGGCGGGGTGGGAAAATCAGATTGGCCATCAGCAGGCCCCCGACCAGGGCTCCGGCCACCATCACCATCGCAAAGGCTTGCTCCACCCCCTGCAGCGTCTGGTTCTCCAACAGCGCCGTCAGCGAACGGTAGCCGACCGCCCCGGGCACCAGCACCAGAATCGCCGGCGTCAGCGGGACCATCGCCGGACGGTTCAGCAATCGCGCGTAGGCATTGCTACCACAGCCGATCACCAAGGCGCCCACCAACGCCCCCGCTTCCCGGCCGATCGCCCACTCGCCCCACCGCGCCGTGAGGAAGCCGATCACACTGACGGCGACGATGATCGGCCAGTAGATCGGGGGAGCTTTGTAGATCACGGCAAAGGCGGAGGGAACCATCAGGATGGCTAGCCAGGAGGTCCACCAGGGGAGCGGATGCACTGGAGGCAGATCGAGCGTGACCCATTGGTTGCCGAGTCGCCAAGCGATCGCCACCCCCAGGACCAGGGTCAACAAGATCACGCCCGCCCCGGCCAACCGCGCGCTCCCCGCGTTCCAATATCCCACCGCCAATTCAGTGAGGGCCGTGGTCAGCATCAACCCCGGCAATAACAGGACCAGTGCTGCGAGCGTGACCAGGCGATGATCCATCGGCAGGTAGACGGCCGCCGCATAGGAAAACAACGCGGCCACAAACCCCGCCAACGGTTCCAGCCAGCCCCGCTCCCAACCGCCGTCGGCGGTGGCCTCGCTCAGCCACCCGATCGCCAACCCGAGCGGGGCGGCGACCAGCGTCTCGAAAATCCC